>CANMSW010000058.1 GCA_947500275.1 Bacteriovoracaceae bacterium
CCGACCTCGGTCTTTTCGATTACGGATTGCGCCGATTCAGAAGAAAATCTTGATCGAGCAAGAGGCGAGCGATCGGGTACCGGTGGTTGGTATCTTCTTGGATGTGACTGAGTTAAAACGAGCTGAGCGAATGCGGATCGATTTTGTTGCGAATGTTTCGCACGAGTTACGGACACCGCTCACTTCGATTCGAGGATTCAGTGAAGCACTGCTTGAGGATTTAAAAGCAGGGCGCATGGATTCGCTCGAACGATCCAGTGCAAAGATTCTCACCAACGCGGATCGCTTGGGTGTTCTGGTTCAAGACCTACTGGATTTATCGCAGCTGGAAAGTGGGCGTGAACGGGAATTGAATCGCGAGCGTCTGGATTTAGCGGTCTTGACCCGCCGGGTAGTCAACTCTCTGGAGGGGGTTCGAGTTCAACGGAACTTTAAGGTTGAGCTCGAGGTTGAGGACGGAGCAAAGCTCTATGCGGATCTGGCGAGAGTGGAGCAGGTTTTGGAGAACTTGCTTGGGAACGCTTACCGGTACGCCACGAGTGGAACAATCGTCTCCGTGCGGTGGGGACTTGAAGATGATCAGTGCATTCTTCAGGTGAAAGATCAGGGACCGGGGATTTCGCCCGAGCATTTATCGAGACTCTTTGAGCGTTTTTACCGAGTTGATCCCGATCGGTCTCGGAATTCCGGTGGGACCGGGCTCGGGTTGGCAATCGTGAAACACATTGTTCAGGCGCACGGCGGGCACGTGAGCGTCGAAAGTTCCCTGGGGAGTGGGACGACCTTTACGTGTTGCTTCCCTGGAGGGTCTCAGCAAGAATTCTGATCTTGGCTTCGGAGAGCTTCACTTTGGATTCGGAGAGAGACATATGGGTGAAAAAAAGCGTTCGTACGTGATCGCGAGATTCTTAGTAGGTGTTTTTTCAATCCTGAGTCTCCTTCTCGCAGCGCTTGAGCTCATGAGCCCAAAAGTAGCGCCCCGGCTCCCTTCTGCTGGGGCAGCGCTTGCTTTGCTCCCCGAGGAGCTCAGACCTCTTTCACAGGGTCCCTGCGCTAAAGTTGAGCGCACTGCATCGTTCCTCCATGCTTCCACGGAAGAGTCTCGCGGGATGACTGCCCAATCACGAAGGGAACGTGATTTTGCGTGCCTGGGGTATTTGCATGCGCTTGAGCGCTCTTGGCAGATGGATCATTTCCGCCGGGTTGCCCTAGGAATGGTTTCAGAGCACGAGGGTTTGCAGGCGCTTTCTAAAGATATCCAAATGCGGTTGTTGCTTTTGAAGGAGCATGCCGAGCGTTTGACTGCAGAATTGTCCCCTGGCTCTTTGCGGCTTCTTCAGGCTTATTCAGCCGGCGTAAACGGCGCACTTCAGTCGCCCGAGCGGATCCCGGACGTGCGGATCAGTCCAGCCATGAAAGAGCAACCGTCAGGTTGGAGGCCCGTCGATTCGGTAGCTTTGCTGCTTCTTCAGGCCTTTGATCAGACGCGGAAAGGTTTCATTCGTGAGCTAGAAGAGCAATCCTGGGTCACGCAACATGGGAAAGAAGCGGGCGCCTGGTTGAATTCAGATCAGATGCCCTGGGATATCTCTATTTTAAAACCGGGTGAGTACCGCGAGCAGGCACCTTTGAAGAAACGGGTAAAACCCGTACTGGGTGATCCGGCGAAGCGCGAGACGGCGCGATGGTCTGCTCCAGGATCGAAGTCGAATTTCCATTCAAGAAAAGACGAATCCTTCGATGAGTGGGGTTCTGACACCCGAGGTGGGAGTAATAACTGGGTGATATCGCCTAGCCGTTCGCGATCTGGGCGGGCCTGGCTTGCCAACGATCCGCATCTGGATCTCGTCGATCCGCCTTTTTGGCATCCGCTCTCGTTCGATGGGGTGACGTTCTCGGCGACGGGTTTCACGTTTCCAGGGATCCCTGCTTTTGCGTCGGGCACCAATGGGGAAGTGGCTTGGGGGTTAACGAACTCCTACCTTGATGTCGCAGACTTGGCGGCAGTGTCGCGCGGGGAGACTCAAGAATCGGAGCTTCGAACCCGTTGGTTGTTTATTCCAGTGCGAATGGGGCTCTTTCGAATTCCGGTCGGTCCGATTCCAGTGCAGAGTTATTCGGATCGACTCCCCATCTTGCCTGTCGAAGTAGCAGGCGTCCCAGAGGACAAGCGCTTAGCCCTACGGTGGGCAGGATATCATTTAGAAGGGAAAGATATCGAAGCCGTGCTCCAGTTGCTGGACTCGAAGACGGCTGAGGATGCTTCTGAACGTCTGTCGCGGTTGGGACTTCCTTCCTGGAATTATGTTTTTGCCGATCGGAGTGGCGCGATCGGCTATCGCGCAGTCGGCAAAGTGCCTAGGCGATTGGCGGCGCCCGATGTTGGGATCGAGGTCTTGGGGCCCGGCGTTCGTGCACGGGAATGGGATTGGAAGACGATTGATTTTCTATCGGCTCAAGAGATGCCGCATGTTTTGCAGCCCAAACGGGGTTATATCGTGACCGCAAACGCGCGCCAGTGGCCCTCGAACTCGGTTCTGCAAGGGGGACGCGCTTATTCTCAGGGCTTTCGAGCCTCCCGCATCGAGGAGCTCTTGCTTCAAATCTCGCAACACGATCTTGAAACGCAGCGGAGTATGCAGTGCGATATCTACGCAAGTGATGCGCGTGTTTTTGTGCCGCTGCTTCTGGACGCGTTGCTTGGGGAGGAGCGCGATCAAGCAGGCGAGGCCATTTGGCGTGAACATTCTGTTCGGGTTCGACATGCCATGGAGCGCTTAATGGCCTGGGACTACCAAACCACTCCAGGCTGCATTGCGTGTGGAATCTATCGGAATTGGATCGTGAGGTTGCAGACGAACTTGGGGGGCATCGAGGAGCCGTTTCTCTTCCGGTGGCTCAAGGGTATGATCGAGAACTCGGGCGAGCTTGAAGGGATGATGAGGTCTCCTGCTGCGCGCGGTGTTCTGGTCGCCTCTTTAGAGGAGGCCTTGGATGAACTCGATCAGATCGCCCATCGGGATTCAACTGACAGTGCGCGGGAAGGTCACTTTCCGAAATGGGAGTCGATCCATCGGGCGAAATTTGGGCACATCGGGGGCCAGGGTCGCGAGTTTTCTCGTCAGTCGATTGGGACGCCGGGGGACGAGAACACTGTTAATCCGGGGAGCGCCGATTGGGGACCCGACGGTTGGGATCATCGCTCGGGCGCTTCCATGAGGATGGTCGTTGAACTCTCGAGCCCAGTGAAAGTCTGGGCGGTCCTGGCGGGCCCGCGGGCTGGGGATTTTTCCGGCGCTGATCGAAGTCAAGCTTGGGAATCCTGGCGGACGTGTCAGTTAGTCCAGGTGCGTTAGTTCGAATTATTTCTGGTCGAGAAACGTTCTTGACCGGGGAGGCGATCGGCCTGAATCAAGAGTCATGAATCAATGGCGTAGGCTGTCGGCTGGTGTGATGAATCGTCGTTTTCTTGGGTTTTCGCTTCGCTCTCTTTTTGTCGGAGCTTCCATTGGGGTGGTGTCGATGGCGATTCAGCCGCGTGCGCTGGCCGATGGCTCTTGGTGGAATCCTGAAGAGCTCGCTTCTCGTCTCGCGACGACGGGCGTGGAGGGTGAAGTCCATGCGATTCGCGGGGATTCACAACTTTTCGTTTTCACACTTCGGAATCCCGAGAATTTTTTTGAATTCATTCACTTTTCACTCGTGCCCAAAACCCCACGCATTGAAAAAGAACTCGAGACCCTCAATCGGCATGACCGAATTCGAATTTTTGGTGAAGTGCTGAAGAACCGAAGTCCTCAGATTCATATCGAAGCGTCTCAGGTCGAGGTGGTTCGACGGTATGACCCAGGAATGCCCGTTCCCCCTTATGAGTACGAAGTCACGCTCCCTTCCGACTTGCCGCGCGACGAGCAAGGAAATGGAGAAGCGCTTTTTCTCGTTCACGCTGTGCATGGCGATGGCAAAATCTTGGTGGTTGAATACAAGGACGCTGTCATTCCGATTTTTGTGAAGGATCCGATCGTTTCAAAAGACCTTTATCGGAATGACGTGATCCGACTTTTTTACCGAATCCAAAATACGCCTTCTGAGCCGACTCATTTAAAATTAAGGACCGAGGTGGCGGCACCCATCGTCCTTGAGGAGTCGGCAGTGTCCAAGCATGGACTCCCCGCGGATTTGACCGGTCGATTAGTGCTCTTTCCGAAGAGCCCTCAAGTTTCGCTCGATGTTTATGCGCTCCATGAAGAGGTTTTAGGGGGAGCGACCCGGCAATACACGCTGGCCAACTTTGACACGCCGGGGGTCTTCAAAGCGATCCGCGAGAAGTGTGCAGCCGCGTGGGCGCGGGATCCTGAGAATTATGTGAACGGTCGGAATAAGTTCCTTCACCGGACGATTCGGATTCGCGCGCGCGGCGTGTTTAACGTGGTTGATCCCAATCAGGCGAACGTGCAGATCTTGCTCAAATCGGCTGACGATCTAGAGATTCTGGCAGATTGATTTTTAAGTCGTCGGTTGCGGAAGATCGGGAGGGGACGTAGGCTACTAGAACTATGTCCTCACTTCCCTTTGTGAATCGTTCCCAGGATTTGGCGTATCTTTCCGAGAAACAAACACGGCCGCTGAAGGTTCTTCTTCTCGAGAACATCCACCCGCTGGCTTTGGAACTTTTCAAGCAAGAGGGGTTCGAAGTGGAGCTTCTTCTGGGCGCTCTCTCGGAAGAGGAGCTCTGCCGGAAGATCGAAGGAGTCCACGTTCTGGGGATTCGCAGTAAAACCCAGGTCACGGCAAAAGTGGTGGAGAGTGCCCGGCAGCTTTTAGCAATCGGCGCATTCTGCATCGGGACGAATCAAATTGATTTGGATTCCGCAAAAGTGCGGGGCATTCCGGTTTTTAACGCTCCCTTCGGCAACACGCGAAGTGTGGCCGAAATGATGATTGCTGAGATCATCATGCTCTCTCGGCAACTGGCCCATCGTTCGATGGAGATGCATCAAAAGGTCTGGAAGAAAATTTCAAAGGACTGCCACGAAGTCCGTGGAAAAACTCTCGGAATTATCGGTTACGGACACATCGGCTCCCAAGTGTCGACCTTGGCGGAAGCCCTTGGGATGCGCGTGATTTTTCATGACATTCTTTCAAAGCTTCCCCTGGGAAATGCTCGTCCCGCGAACGGGCTCACTAATCTTTTGCGCGAAAGTGACTTTGTCACCCTTCATGTGCCGGGCACGCCACAAACCAAGAATATGATTGGTCCATCGGAATTGGCGCTGATGAAAAAGGGCGCATGCCTCATCAATGCGAGCCGCGGGACCGTGGTCCAGATTCCAGCGCTGGTTCAAGCTTTGAAGTCCGGACACTTGGGGGGCGCCGCGATCGACGTGTTCCCTGAAGAACCCGAGAACAACACGAATGAGTATTTGAGTGATCTTCAAGGGCTTTCGAATGTCATTTTGACGCCGCACATTGGCGGGGCGACCGAGGAAGCGCAAGCGAATATCGGGGAAGAAGTGCCGACCACGCTCATCCGTTACGTCAAAACCGGAACCACGAATGGCGCTGTGAATTTCCCGCATGTTGATTTGGCGCCCACTCAGAGCAGTCACCGGATTTTGAATGTCCACCGGAACGTTCCTGGTGTGCTTCGAGATGTGACGAAGATTGTTTCAGATCTCGGGGCCAACATCAGTGCTCAGTCGCTCGCGACTGACGGTGATATCGGATACTTGGTCCTCGATACGGATCAAGCGCTCTCGCTCGATGTGATGAAGCGGATCGACGAATTAAAAACGTCGATCCTGACTCGCGTCCTTTACTGATTTTCGGTTTTGAAGCTCAGGTGAGGTCGAAGACCTTACCTGGGTTCAAAAGATTTTTCGGATCTAAAGCGCGTTTCATAGCTTTGAAGATCGAGAGTTCTTCGGGGGTTCTCGAGTACTTTAAAGCGTCCTTCTTCAGAAGCCCAATGCCGTGCTCTGCTGACACGCTCCCTTGGTGACTTCGGACGAGCTCGAAGAGGTCTTCGTCGGCTGCATGCGCGCGAGTGAGAAACTCTTCTCGATCCATTCCTTCAGGCTTTAGCGTGTTCACGTGAAGATTGCCGTCTCCGATGTGACCGAAAACGTAGACGTCCAGTCCAGGGTATTTGGTTGCGAAAACGTTCATCATCGCATCAAGAAACGTGTTGAGCTCCGCCACCGGCAGCGCGATATCATTTTTGTGGAGAAATGCTTTACGCGTCAGGCTTTCGGCGACTGCTTCGCGCAGCATCCAAAGCTCTTTTGCTTCTCGCGGAGATTGAGCAAGCGTCCCATCTTGGATCAGTCCTCGTTCAAAGAGCGATCCTAGCCACTCATCAAGGCGACCTTGGGCTTCCGGGGTGGTGGGCCGCTCGACTTCCATCAGAACATACGCGCCATGCTTGTCATTGAAGGGAGATTTGACGCCGAGGTTCCAAACCACGGCTTCTAAGCAGTTGTGTAGAAGACACTCATAAGCCTGGAGAGTAAAAGGGCCTTTTCTCGCTTCGAGAAAGAGGGTCAGGACATCTTTGAATTCTTTGACTGCAAAGAAAAAGACATCCAGGTGCTCGGGGAGTCGAGCAAGCTTTAAGGTTGCTTCGGTGACGATCCCGAGCGTTCCTTCTGATCCGATGAAGAGTTGCCGGAGATCCACGCCCGTGTTGTTTTTTTCGAGCGCACCATTCAGCTCGAGAATATCACCCTGCATCGTGACCACTTGCAGGCCTAGCACCCAATTGCGGGTCATCCCGTAGTGGATGACTTTCACGCCACCTGCATTCGTTGATATATTTCCGCCGATATGGCTCGAACCCTTCGAAGCAAAGTCCACGGGCCAAGTAAGCCCGTGGGGTTCGCAGTGCCGGTGAACCGCTTCCGTTACTGCCCCAGCTTGGACCCGCACGATCTGGGACATCGGGTCAACAGGGCCCATGCGGTTCATGCGAGTGAGGCTAAGGACCACTTCACCTTTGGCGGCGACGGCGCCCCCAGCAAGGCCGGTTCTTCCACCTGAGGGCACGACGGCAATGTCGTTCTGGAAGCAGAGCTTAAGAAACCGCGACACTTCCTCGGTCGTTCTCGGGAACACCACCGCACTGGGTTTCGGAGCATAAACTTTCGTCCAGTCCTTGCCGTAGGTCTCGAGCTCGTGAGGGTCCTGCGTGAGGAAGTCGGACGGGAATTTGGCGCTGACTTCTCGGAGGAATCCATCATTGAGGTGCTGGGAAACGTTCATAGTGTTTGTGAGGGTAAACTGCGTCAGTTGGACGGGCAACACGGGATTCAATTGAAAGCAGAAGAGCTTAAAGGTGCGGTGCGTCAGTCAAAACTTGGTCAAGTTCCTGAGTAAAAAAGTCGAGAATTAAGACGGGAGGATTAGCCCTCATCTCGTTCTCTATTTTCGAGATGCGGTGCGTTAAATTAGGAATGGGAATTCGCGTTCAAACCAACACTGCATCGTTGAATGCCCTGCGAAACCTGTCGCAGACAGTTGCCGTCGATCAGGCTTCTAGCGAGAAGCTGAGCAGTGGTTCGCGCGTGAACAAGGCCGCGGATGACGCAGCCACACTCTCGATTTCGAGTAAGTTGAATGCCGAGATTCGCTCTCAATCTCAAGGAATCCGAAATGCCAGTGATGGCATTAGCTTACTGCAAACGGCTGAGGGCGGACTGAGTGAGATTTCGAATATTCTCGTTCGACTGCGTGAGCTTGCGATTCAATCTTCTACCGGAACGGTTGGACAAAATGAGCGAGTTTTCATCGATCGCGAAGCACAGATTATGGTGTCCCGCATTTCTCAGGTCGCGAAATCCACCCAGTACAATGGGATGAAGCTCCTAGCGAGTCATGATGAAGACTTCCAAATTCACATGGGCGGAGGAGTAAAAGCAGGCCAAGAAGAAGTCTATGTGATCGATCGCTCGGAATTTCACTCGACGGCCGCACGCCTGGGGCTCGATGAGATGAACTTCTCCAGTCAAGATTCATCGCAGGAGGCTCTGGGACTGATCGATCGCGCAATCAACCGGACCTCGAGTCGTCGCTCTGCCATTGGTGCATTGCAGAATCGGATCACGAGCGGAAAAGGCGTCGCCGAGAACAGTAACCAGAACAAAGTCTCGAGCCAGAGTCAGATGAAGGACGCTGATTTCGCACAAACCCTATCCGAGAATGCAAAATCTAAAATTCTCGAGATGGCGGGGATGGCCGTTTTATCTCAAGCCAATTCCAGCGCCTCGATTGCCTTGAAGTTGATTGGGTGAGAAACGCGGGCCGGCTGGATCAAGGGAGTCTTTAGGGTTATGCCTTCAATCATGAGTCGTTTTAGCCAAGATACTTTAGACTTTATCGCAAAAGCCGCTCGGCAGACGAAATCCGAGTGGCTCGATCGGCATCGGGAAGAGTACGAGAGCGATTTACTGAATCCCGTGCGCGATTGCGTTCGGGAGGCCTCGCGCTTACTGAAAGAGAGCGCAGGAGCCGAGCTGAGCCGATATAGGTTCCCGGATCGCGGACTTGCTCGCATCCGGCGAACCGCCTCTCGAGCCGAAGCGCAAGGCTGGTACAAGGACTGGATTGGAGTTCAAGTTGCC
Source organism: Bacteriovoracaceae bacterium (assembly GCA_947500275.1). GTDB lineage: Bacteria > Bdellovibrionota > UBA1018 > UBA1018 > UBA1018 > CANMSW01. The sequence continues at coordinate 8,619 of CANMSW010000058.1, forward strand.
CGCGACTCAGGGAGTCTCTATGAAGAGTTGCCGTCGCTTTATTTTCACATTGCGCCCGGCGAAGAAAATGTGTTTTCGGCGGGCGGGCTCTATCTTCCGAGCAGTCAGCAGACGAAAAGAATTCGGAACTGGATTGCAAAAGACCCGAGTCGCCTCGAAGAACTTTTGAGTGATCAGGATTTTCGCAAAGTTTATAAGTCCCTCGGGGATGAGCGGAAAGTGAAAACTTTTCCGCGGGGGTTTCCGAAAGATCATCCGAAAATTGAATGGCTCAAGCTAACGGGCTTTTACGTTTGGCGCCCCTTCTCAAAACGCGTTTTCTTTTCGAAAGAATTCCCCGCTGTCCTCGCAGCCGACTGGCGGCAAGTGCTCCGTTTGAATTCCGTTCTGGATCATTGGATCAGCTCTGATCCTGATCCAACTGAAGAGGTGGCATCCGTTGAAAAGGGAGCAGAAAAGAATGCTGAGAAGAATACGGGAGCGCCGGAAAAGAAGTCACGGGTTCGGCAGCCCGACAGTTGGGATTGGTGAAACCTGGTCGGCGGGGAGTCTTGACAAGGCATGGGGTCTGCCGACGATATACGGCCCCCTCCTGGTCCGAATAGGCTTCAGTCACAGCCCCGTCTTAAATCGCCTTTTGTTTGGGACTTTCCTCGGCGCAATCACACGGTCGTCCCTCTGAGCAGTTTCGACAACAGAACTGCTCTCCAGTTCGCGAAATAAAGCCGAAAGTAGCCGTCGGATGTCCGGCGTGTTTCCGGTGGGCATAGCCCTTCCACTGGCCTTCTCGTAAGCCGCATCCCGGACATTGGAACTCATCCAGTTCATTCATGGAATGCGGATGTTCCGGGGAGCTGTGGGATGATGTTTTAGGCTCTTTCATAATCGCCCACTCACGCCGCCACGTTCAGAGTTCGCTTATGGGCAGAGACCGCCTTTAAAAGGACTGCAATCTGATCTCGCGTGAGGCGGTTTGCGAGGTCTGCCTGGGAGACGATCCCGCGAAGTTCGCCACGCTCATCCACGATGGGAACCCGACGTATCTGATATTTATCCATTAAATTAACGCATTCATCGAGTGTGGCGGTAATCGGAAGCGTGCGAACCGGCGTACTCATCGAGGCCTGCACGGAGCGTCCGATGGGATTAATTCCTTTAGCCAAGGTTCGGCAAACGATATCCCGGTCGGTGATGACGCCGATCGGTTTCATGCCGCCTAAGTCGACAACTGGGATCTCCCCGCATTCGTGTTCTTGCATCAAGTGGGCGACCTCCTCGAGCGGGGTATCTTGAGTGCAGCACACCGGATTGACGCTCATGATGTCTTGGACCTGAACGGGGGAGTGGGTGTTCATTGTGGGCTCCTTCGCCTCTCAAGGATTCAACTTCGAGAAATCTACTTTGCAAATGGGGTGCTTCACTTAATTTGATGGGACAATTTGGAATCGCCCGCTCGCTCAAGGGACAAAATAGCCGCCTCCGCCCTGCAGGTTGGCCCCGATGGGTCGTCCGTGGGTGTTTTTCGAGCAGTCGGCTCATTGGCACTGCGCTTGCTCATCCTCCAAATCATAAAAATAGAACACTCACGAACCGAGGAGAATTTTACGATGTCACAAGCTTCTAGTTCCCTTTATCAAAACCAAGTTGTTCTCATCACGGGTGCTGCAGCCGGCATCGGTGAAGCAACCGCTCGGGCTTTTGCCGCTCAAGGCGCGCACGTCATTTTGACAGATATCA
>CANMSW010000059.1 GCA_947500275.1 Bacteriovoracaceae bacterium
GCCAAAAAGTTAAGATTAGTGGCTTCGGAAACTTCGTCGTTCGTGAAAAACGTTCAAGAATTGGCCGCAATCCGCAGACGGGTGAAAGTATCGAGATCTCGGCTCGCCGAGTCCTTACGTTTCGTCCTTCTCAAGTCCTTCGCTCGGACGTGAACCATTCGTTAGAAAACAAGCCCATTCAACCCGACTCAGCTCGTGCGCCCACTCCGCATGGCATCGCTGCTGAGCGTGGCAATGTTCGCTCAAACCCGTCGGACACGGACCAAGAGTAGTTCCGGTTTTTTTGGGGGTAAAGAGTGAGCGATTTGGTCGAAACGCCTCAATCAAGCCGTCTTTTCTTTAAGATTGGGGAAGCCGCCCAGATTCTCGAGGTGAAGCCTCATGTTCTCCGTTTCTGGGAGACTGAGTTCCCTATGCTCACGCCCGAGAAGTCGGACAATGGTCAACGGGTCTATCGTCGAGCGGACGTTGAGCTTCTGCTCTTAATTCAATCTCTTCTCTACGATGACCGGTATTCCATCGATGGAGCTCGCAAAAAACTACGGGAGTACAGGCGGGCAGGTGAGTTGAAACAACGCCGCATGGAGGCAGCTAAAAAGCGTGGTTTCTCGGCAGACCCTGCAGTTCGCTCTTTTACTCAGGATTCGGTGACGCCCGCTGTTGCCGTGGGTGCTGAATTGGCGGGGTTACCAGTGCCTCGCGAAGTGCTCCAACAGTCGGTGAATTCGGGAACCGCTGTGATTCAGAAAAGTAATGCTTCTTCCCCATCCCATGCTTTTCTCAGCGAAGTTTCCCGTTTAATTGATGATATCAAAAGTCTCCAGTTAGCGCTTACGCGCGCGCCCCAGTCCAGGGTTTAATCAGGGCCTCAATGATGGGTTTTGCAAGATTCCGATTGAGGATTCTCTCCATCGGCGTGAGCAAGCCCGGGCTCGTGTGATTGAAGTCAGTGACTAGACCGTCGATCAAGTCCACTGCCGCCATCCGGATTCGGGTCTGCGTCAGGAGTTTTCCAATCGCAGCGGCTGCTTTTTTCTCACCCGCGGAGAGCGCCGTTTTCTCCAGGCTTCCTCCTCGATCCATATCAATTCGAAAGGTCCCCTTTTTCGGTAGCTTCCGAACAGCGGCGTAGAGTTTTCCGTCGAGGAACCAAAGACGTTGCTCGCCTTTTTCGATACCAGGAAGATACCTTTGAAGAATCACTGGCCGGGAAAACTGTTCGGTCGTAGCGATCAGGAGTTCCCGAGCCCGCGCTTCTTCAGAGGAGGAGTTCCAGTTGAGGAGTTCGACTCCTTTGGATTGCGCTTGATGAAGGGGCTTAAGGACGGTCTTTCCTTCCTTTTTTCCGAATTCCCGCAAGATCTCCCATGTCGAAGAAACGACGCTCGCTGGAGCAAAGGCGCCGAGTCGAGTGGCTTCAAATTTTTCGTTCCCTAAAGCGAGCATTTCCGCCGGATTGACAAGGAGAGATCGTGTCCCCCGTGTAGCCAAATGAATCATCTGAAGGGGGTGCAAGTAAGCATGATCGACGGGGGGGTCGGTGCGGTAGATGATGCGATCGAAGGCATCTGGCTTCTCGAGCTGGAGGTCTTCCCACTGAAAAGCGTTCGAGGACCGGCCGGCCTCGACTGATTCAAGTCTTCTTGCTTCGAGGTGCACAGTGTTTTCTGAAAGATGAACACTCTTCACATCGCACCAGAAGGTGTCAATCGGAGTGCCACGCGCCTGGAGTTTCACCGACTCCTCCATGAGGCGCAGAGTTGTATCTTTTCCGTGATCGAGAGTTTTCCAAGGGTCGGTGACCCAGAGAATCGAAGTTCTTTTCTTCTTTTGAGTAGCCCTTCCTTCGGTCCGCTTTTTCATGGAGTCGCCTTCAATCAGTTCGGTGAGGTTCAGGTAGTTTTCTTCATCCGAAGCGCAAGCTTCTTGAGAACTTCTCCGCCAATATCTGCGAGACCCGAAGCGCGAGCGCCAAAGAGTGTTCTCAATTCGTCAATAGACCGAGAAAGGCGAGCGGAGGTCTGAGTCGCGGCCTCGGTCGATGATAAGAAATAGAGGATCGACTGCGGCTTTTCAGCCTCCTTTGAGTCCGGGGCCTCGGCGTCTTCGAGGTCGTCAGCGACCTGGAACGCGTATCCGAGCTCTCGAGCGAATCGAGCGGTTACAGCGCCCTCACGGGTTGACTCATCGATTCCGGCGAGATCGAGAGGAAGGAGTAATGACGCGGCAAAGAGGGCACCGGTCTTCCCTGCGAACATTTTCTCTAAGTCGCTTAATGTGGATGTTTTGGACAAGAGCGGTTCCATCGCCTGTCCGCCGATGACTCCACGGGGGCCTGCAGCCCAGGAAAGTCGCCTGATAGCGCGAAGCAAGGCGGAGTCCGGCACGGCTCCTTCAGCAATCATCAATGTATCCGTTGCGCACGCAACGAGGGCGTCTCCGGCGAGAAGCGCCATAGCTTCGCCATAAACCTTGTGGTTCGACGGGCGTCCTCTTCGGAAGTCATCGTTGTCCATGCACGGAAGATCGTCGTGGATCAGAGTAAAACAATGAATCATTTCGATGGCGGCCCCCGCTGCAAGGGCGGCATGGGGTGCAATTTGGAAAAGATGCCCACAAGCGATTGCGAGCCTGGGTCGAATTCTTTTTCCGGGGGCAAGGAGGCTATATCGAATGGATTCGCCCAGATTGGGGGGGCATTTCAGTGCCTCATTCTGCGCGAAGGATTCAGCTAGCGCCCATTCAATGAAGGCCTCTAGGTTTTGGTCTACCCATAAAGGAAGCGTTTCAGCAGGATTTCCTGCGGGCCAAGCGATGGAATGAAACCGAGAGTGAGAGTTCATTGGTCGGCATCATGTCACTGGGTATTCGAGGGGACAAGCCCCGCAGTGATAGGGAAGCGACTGAAGTAGCCTTATTGGGTCTGAGGCGAACTCAGAGTCCCCTTAATTTGGGTGACATAACTTCCATCAGGTTTCTTGAACTTATCCAGAAGCATCAGGATGGCCCCTAGGCGTTTTTGAAGTTCACCCTGAATCCGGTATTTGGCGGTTAAGTTCAGGGGGTTCATTCTCCACGAGGGGGTCATCTGGATGTCACCCGTCAGGGTAGCAGTCAGGTCCTCGTTTCCGCCGGTTTTACCTAAAAGGAATTCCTGAAGAATGAGCTTCTTCGTGCCTGGATCCATTTTGCCTTTGAGGCTCAGATTCGACACTTTGAGACCTGGAATGGGCATGCTCATCACGACCGAGTCTTCTAGGCGTACTGAAGGCGCCGAGATTTCGACTTCCCCTCCCCACGTCGTAGGATCTTCCATGGCTCCTGAGAACTCGAGTGTCCCCGAAGTCTTCAATTGGAGTTTCGAGAGCGGAGAGGTGGGTTCGGAAGGGATCAACCGCGGTATTTCAAGATTCTCTAACTTGATTTGGAGATGGGTAGCTCCGGTCTTCGTACGCGAGGAGTCTGGGGTTGAGAACGACGCCTCAAGGGTCGCTCCCTCGGATTGGACGAGGGTCGCGTTGCCAGCAAGACGTCCGATTGCATAACTGAAGAGCGATGGACGAAGCGAGATCCTTTGGATTTTAGCGGGCAAACCCGATGTTTGTGGCCCGCTCGAAGTGAGTGATACTTCTTCCAGTTCATAGGTCACGCCCCAGCCCATTCGGACATGGGCGCGGGCTGCGGTCATGTTATATCCTGCATTTTGAACCGCTTCAGTGACTTGGGTTGTGATTGCGGATTCGATCCGCTCGGTGGGAGTTTTCAATAGGGTAAAGAGTAGAAAGCTTGTGACTGCTAGAAGGATCCATCCTATTCGCCTCAAAGTTGCACTTCTCCTTGAGTTACTTTGAGTGAGCGATGATTCTCTCTGACTCTCTGGGCGCGAGTTTATATTCGGAGTAGCAGCGGGGAGACCGGAGGATGTGGAGTAAGTTTCATCGGCGATGGTGTCGAAGACGGATTCCTGAGGAAAGTTTTCATGAATCATAAGCGGCTCTGCCTTGGGTGGTCGATTGAGGTCGAGGAAGTGAGTTCAGTTCCAGAGTTCACTGAGGTTTAAGCGAAAAAGCGGAAACCGAAACGGTCGCATCCAGCCAGGCAGACCCATCGGGCTTGGCGTCGATCGTGAGGTTCCTAATTTTTACTGGTTTCGAACCGGATTCGATTGAAGTAGCGAATCGTGCGAGCTGCCTCAGATTGACTTTTTTCAGAGTAATATCAAACAACGATTCGCGAGTTTGCTCCCCGGTCGTTCCTGCTTTTTCTCCGCTAATCGCGATGGCGTCTTTTTGGATTCCGGCAGAAGTCGCAGTCGTTTCGAAGTGGGCGTTCCAGGCCGGCGGCGCCTCACCACTTCCTCCTGCTTGTGTACTGATCCCAGCGAGGGAAGCCTCTTCTTTAAGGCGTCTCAGATCCTCGTTGGCACTCTGAAGCAATCGGACCAGTTCGTTCTTTTCGGCAAGATTTTGCTTGAGGGTTCGGACACTCATGCTTGCATTCACGACCACGAGAACGATCAGAAGGAGAATGCCGCCCACAGCACCTCCGGTCACCTGATTCCGACTTCTGGGTTCGAGCTCGTCGAACTTACTTTTAAGCTGCTGAACGAGAGGAGAGTCTTGAACAGCTTGGGTGACTTGGTCGCGAAACTGGTTAAGCAATTGGCTTAATTTCGACTCCGAATTCATAAGTGGAATCTCCTAATCATTTCGAGTCATCTTACTTCATGCCGATCGCGGGCCGGGACTTTCCGCTGAAAGTGACCTTCCAGCGTTTGGGCGATCCGTCAGTTGAAGGGATTTCTTCAAGTTGGGATTTAACAAGATTGTTGAATCTTGAAGGTAAAGCCTGGTTCATTTGTTCAGCCATCTGAGGGTTACTCACAAGGACGGTAATCGACGCGTCAGGCTCGATCTTCGGATCATAGGGAGCGGTGGGCGCCGATCCCACCCTAAACTGGATCATATCAACCACGGTATTCTTGCCAATGGCAGTTGAAATATCGCGAAGTGCCAGGATCGGTGAGTACGGATTTTTTCCAAGCAGTCGGTTCAATTCACGCTGTTTGCCAAGCTCGCGCTCAACAGCCTTTTTTAGTTCACTTGGTCGCGAAAGGTAGTTTCTGATTCCGCTGGAAGACATTTGTCCGAAGAATGATTTCAGGTTTTTTTCGAGTTGAACATCTGCGTCGCTCAACTTCTGTTGATAGGTCGCGCTCTCGATCACCAAGCTCAAGAAAAAGGAAATAACGATAAAAGCAGCATAGGTGAGGGGTTTCTTGATTTTGCTGAAGTTAAGATCGGTGGTCGAACTCCTCTTGCCGTGAACTCCCCTTCGAAAGTTGATGGCGATGGATTTTTCAGCACCGACTAGGGTGAGGGCAGCACCCGCTGCCATAGCAAATGCGGCATCGGTTTGCTCTGAGTATTTCAAGGCCCCCTGGCTAAGTGCGGTGAGTGACTGAAGAGGACTCACGGGGAGTTCAAGCTCTTCCTCAAGCAGGGCACCCAGGCCCTGCATCTGCGACAAACCACCGCAGATGAAGATTCGAGAAGGGTACTGATGGGTCGTCGTTCGACAGGCGAGAAGGAATTGCTTCAGGCCGATGACAAAGGGCGCTAGGGGTTGCAAGAGTAAGTCGGAAAACTCTTGCTGCTCCCTCGTTGATTTTTCGTAGATGCTCGGAGGTAAAATATAGCCCTCTTGCACACGGACCTGATCAGCTTCCCTGAGGGAAATGCTGTGTCGATCGGAGATGGCCGCGCTCAAGGAATCACCCCCAAAGTTGAATTCCTTGACGAGAAGGGGGCGTCCCTTCCAGTGCGCATAGGCGACCGTACGCGTGCGCCCGAGGTCAACCACAACGACAGGGGTTTCCTGATGAGCGGTGGGGAGAATCTTGTTCAAGAGAGTTCTCAGGGCCCACGCTTCAGTGGTGAGAACGTCGGGGTCGGCCCCAGCGTTTTCCAAGTGCTCGATCGATTCTTTGAGCCGGACAGCGAGAGTCGCTGCCACGTGGAGTTCGGTCTGGTTCCCCTGCTGCTGGATGATGGAAGTTTCCCAGGACGCGCCGCTGATTTCGAAAGGTAACTCATCCTCAAGTTCGAATGTGACCGACTGTTGAATTGCTTTGCGATCGCGAGTGGGAAGTTTGAGGTTCCGAAAAGTAGTCACTCCCGTGGGCAGCAGACTCGCAATGCGATCCGGCCGTCGACGGAGGCGTGAGATCAATCGAGCGAGTGCGGCATCTGGCGTATCTTCGCCTTCATTGACGGGCTCTTCATGGAACTCGTGGATTTCGACACGCCCAAAGGCGCTATCGATTTCAACCGCTTTGACGATTTTTGAGCCTGGGTCGAGGCCTAGGATGCGCATAGACGATGTCGTCCTTTCCTATAAAAATCTCATGAAGGTGATCTTGATACCAGCTTTGTTGCCTGCTTCAGAATTGATACCTGGGCCTGAAAGCGGCGGGACATCACTGGAGGTGTCACTGCGTTGACGACGAGTTGAGGTGCTGCTCGTTTTTTTCGTGTCCAGGAGAGTTACCCAGGCCTCGATCGTTCGAGTCGATTGATTGACCTGCGCTTGCACCGTCACTTTGAATGACGTCTCGTCAGTCACCAGCCGAATGCGCCGGCTGGTGAGGGAGTCGGTGAACTCTTTAAGTTTCTCGTCGCTCGAGCTGAAAGCGGAGAGCTTCTCTTTGAGGTATTTCGTGAAATCTGCGGAAGTTTTAAAGGCGTTATCGGATTCGGGATCATCTCTAAACTCAAAAAATGCTTTCAGCTCCTCATCCGTGATTCCCGATACGAGAGCCTTGAGCGTGGGCTCGGTCATCGTATTCACGTTGATTCCAGGCGTCGAGCTTGCGGTCAAATTCGGCGCGATGACGTCATAGAGCGCGTCATCCAGTGGCCAGATGAGGCGTAATTCCGAGATCGTATACATGGGGGCGCCTTTGGATGGAAAAGTCTCCCGAATGCTGGAGTTTCTCTTTTCGTATCCCCGATCGATCCAGGCGATCAAATTATCCATGAGATCTTCGAGTCGGAAATCGCGGTATTCATCCGCAAACTCGGGGTCAGCCGCGAACTTGGCTTCAATTAGACTTGCGATGTAGTCCGATAAACTTTGCCTCGCCGCTCCTGCATCAAATCCAACGGTGCTCGAAGGGCTAGCCGAAGGCGATGGATTGGGTGAGCTCTCAGATGAAGGGCTTGGGGACGGAGAAGCGCTCGACGAGGCACTGGGTGAGGGGGATGGCGTAGGTGCCATATAGCCTGAGAGAAGCGAGTTTACGTTATAGCGTGCGCTCTCAGAAGTGATCGTTGACGAAAACTTTCCTGGCAGTCCCGAGTTCTCTGCAAATTTCTTGATCGCGTCACGTTCGCTTGGCAGCAGACCGGGGAGTGTGTCGGGAATGGGAAAGAAAAAGGGGAAGGACCAGATTTGATCAAGCGCTCGCTTGGGCACCATTGATGATGCTCCGCTACCGAGACTGGCGGTGACCGCTTTGACTTGCTGATAGGCCTTCAATCGTAAGAGTGAAAGCTTAAATCCAGTTTTGGCCATGTAATGGGCTTGGAGTTGATCAAGTCCATCGTAGGCAATCCGTTGATTCACTTGCGAAACCCAGGTCAGCTCGACAGCGATCAAGGCAAGGATTGTCATTGCCGAGATCACCATGAAGAGTGCGACGCCGCTTTCGTTTTTTGCACGTCGGTGAGGATTGAGTTGGCGATTTGTGCTCGCGTTCGGAGGCATAAGGCGACCCAGGCCCTTGCCCCGACTTGTCGCCAGATGAATCCTGATCTGCTCAAAACGTGCTCGAAAGTCCACGAAGTGGCATCTCCATTTTTAGGGTCCATTTCCCGTCGAAGACAAGATCCTGAGGTCCCTTGACGCTCAAGCTCAGTTCGATCAGGTTCGGGTAACTGTTTTTGGTGTCGGCGGCATCACTATCCCATGACCGCGACCACTCCTTTTTCTCAGGGTTCCAATATCTAATTTCGAGTTTTGTTATGCCTCGAATGAGAGGGTAGACTCTTGAAGTTTTTGACTCCCGCTCGCCTAAATACTCCGCAAAAATGCCAGGATCTGCAGTGCGCATCAGAACGCGAGTGCCCGCAATAGCTCCGGGCATCCTGTCTTCCTCGAGAGAATAACTGATCGCAGTCAATTCGGTCTCCGGCGCCTCTTTGTAAATTCTGATATTCGATGCACTGATAAAGCTCATCGATGATCCGTTGCCTTGAAATCGACTCGGCCGTAACCCCGAGATCTCGACTGCACCACCCCAAAACTTGGTGCTCCGTGAGAGTTCGCCAGAGGAAAGGATCTCGGAGTCGCGACTCGCTCCCCCGCTACTACTTGAGTCAGTTGTTGTACCCGAATCGCTTGTCGTGGTGGTTGAGCTTGAACTTGTGGGTTCTGGAATCATCAAAGTAGGGGAGTATACTGCTGAGAAGTCTCGGTCCAAGATTCCGACTGAAAGACGAATGGTATTCTGAAAGTCACCGCCTCCCAAGAGCCTTTCTCGCAACCTGAAACTCGAGGTTGTCGCTTGGTAAATCGCGAGCGAAATGAACGCGAGCAGGGTCATGGAGATCATGATCTCGATGAGCGTGAAGCCTTTTTGCGAGAGGCTTACTGCGTTCTTACTCAGAGAGTGCGAATTCATGATTTAGATCTACCCACCAGGTCGTTAAAGTAAACTTTCGGTCTGTCGCGCCTTGTTTCCAGTTCAGCGTGAGCGTTACCTCTCTGGTCGACTGAGAAAGGAACTTAGTGATGAGCTTCGTCATCCTTTCAATTGCCGCTGTATTATTACTAGTTGATCCACTTGAGGAGCCACTGTCGGTCGTGTCACCTTGCGCCTCAGTCGAGGAGCCCCCGCCCTGAAGCGAGAGCTGTGGAAATTCAATTTCCTTTATTTCCTTCGTCCAAGAGTAGTCCTGCCAAGGTTCTGAAAAAGTACCGCGCTCCTCTTTTTTGACTTCGTCGAAGGTTTTTCCCTCAATCTCGTTCTCAATCTCAGACATTTTTGAGCGTGCGAGCATCGCAACCGCATTGAGTTGATTAGACTTCCAAGCAATCGTTTGGCTCGCACTTTGAGTTGCAAAGATCGAAGTCCAGGCGATCAACATCAGTGTGATGGCGATCATCACCTCGAGCAGGGTGAATCCTGAAGAGTTTCCAAGGGTGGGGACCGAAGCGGAAACGAATCGGCTTAGAAAGTTCGGCTTATTCTTCTGCATAAGCCTCCTTCAATCCGAGGTACCGTTTTTCGACCCGTGTTCGTCCTAGGACGGGCCAGATCAGAAGCGTCTGGTGATGTTCGGAGTTGTCTTTCAAGTGAATCAAGGTTTGTTCGACCAACCCATGGGGAAAAAAGTGGGTGTATGCCACGCCCCCAGTAATGGGCTCGTCACTCTTCTGGGTAATAATGTCTTCGAACTCGACGCCACGGGGGAGTGCTTTTTTGGACCGTGTCACAAGGCGATTGAGCGTAAATGGAAGTTGCCCGGGAGGGAGACTTTCTTGTTCTTCTTCGCCTGCTTTACGAATCGTTCTTCGCTTACGGGCTTCTTGCTTTTCGAGGGACTCGGCGGTGTCGAGCAGGAGGCTCGTTCCCCCTGATTCGACCCAATACTTCTGCTCTCCCATGTCCCAGACGATTCGATGCACACGTCCAGTGACCATCGTGGCGTTGTAAGCCTCGCGAATGACTGAGGCCATTTCTCGTGAGGAGCTGTCGAGCGAGAGGCGGAAGATGCTTGAGACCTTGGGAAGTGCGAAGAGGAAGATGAGACCAATCAGGAATACGACGACCAGCAGCTCAATGAGCGTGAATCCATCACTCTTTTTAAGCGAATGCTGGCTGGTTTTCCGCATGTTGGTCCAGCCTCCTCTCGCAGTTTCCGGTTGAGGTCTTTATTCCATTTTATCGGAGTTAATGTCGGCGTCAGCTTCGGTTCCGCCTTCTTTGCCGTCCGATCCGAAGGACGTGATTACATAAGAATTACCATCGGATTGATAACCAAAATCGTTGCCGAATCCGTCTTTCGGTAGCTTCTTGTCACGCATATATCCTTCGGTCTGGTAGTTCTTACACTCGCGGCCGATCGAAGGCTTTTGAAGCAGGGCATCCAGACCCTGTTCGGAAGAAGGGTAAAAGCCGCACTCAGCGCGGAATTGGTCGAGAACGGTACCCAGCTGTCGAATCTGGATCTTCGTGGTGCTGATCTTTCCTTTGGTGAACTGGGCGAAAATTTTTCCACCCGCAAC
>CANMSW010000060.1 GCA_947500275.1 Bacteriovoracaceae bacterium
ACCAATTCTCGGAAGAGGGCTTAGAAGGGTAAGAGTCCACATTAAGATTACTCTCGAGCGGATCCCAAGTGTTCAGCGGCCAGACCGCCCAATCTCCGTCCGTGAATTTGAGCTCCCGGTAATTCACGACGACCGAATCTTGAATCCCCAGCTCCGAGGGGTGAATTTCACGAGCCACGGGAACCCAAATGGATCCCTGGTATTTCATCACGACCGGCCGACTATTAGACCAAATCTCGGCCGTGAAACTCAAAACGACCAGCAGCGCCAGAACCACCAACCCAAACACCGAGCGCTTCTGTTTCTTAAAAAGCCGCCAACGCCTACGCTGCAGATCATTCTTCAGGATTTTCGATTCAAAGAAACTCATCTTCATTTACCCAGCCTTCGAGCTTCCGGCACCGAAATCAATTCGGGGATCGACTGCGACATAGATCAGATCGCTGATTAAGTTCCCTACGAGGAACAAGAAGCTCTGAATCGTGATCGAACCCATGATCAGGTTATAATCACGAGACAACACGGCCTTATAACCCAACAGCCCGATCCCATCGAGTTGGAAAATGGTCTCGATTAAAAGCGCTCCCGAGAAAAAGACCGTCACAAACGAACCCAGTCCCGTTGCGACCGGAATCAGCGCATTGCGAAGCGCATGTTTCAAATAAACTTTACGCTCATCGAGCCCCTTGGCGCGCGCCGTTCGCACGTAATCCTTCCGAACTTCCTCTAAAATCGAGTTTTTCATCAATAGAGTGAGCGTCGTAAAGGAACCAATCGAGTAGCAAATCAGCGGGAGAACAAAATGATGAATGCGATCCAGAATCTGCCCAAAAAGAGACAATTGGTCGGCATTATCCGAGGCCACGCCCCCGATCGGAAAGAGATCGAGGAAGCTGCCGCCTGCAAAAAAAACAATCAACAGAATCGCAAGCGCAAAGGGGGGGATCGAGTAGGTCACGAAAAGCACCGTGCTTGCGACCAGATCGAACGCTTGCCCGTCTTTGAGTGCCATCCGGATCCCCAGTGGGATCGATATCATATAGGCAAGGATCAACGAAGTGATCCCAAACTGCAAAGAGACCGGAAATTTACTCGTAATCACGTCCAACACCGGCTCTTCGAAAGTAAAACTATTTCCAAAGTCGAGCGTGGCCAGATTCTTCAGCCAAATTCCGTAACGCACGATGACGGGCTTATCAAACCCGTATTGCTTACGGAGCGCCTCCACCACTTCATTGGAGACGCCCGTATCGCCTTTTTGAACCACGTTAGCCGAGGCCCCGGAGGAACCTGAACCCATCGCCCCCCCGAACCGCATCGCTTGAAGGCGCTGCTCGATCGGAGAACCTGGCGCGAGGTTCACAATCAGAAAGACAATCAGTGTGATCCCAAACAACGTCGGGAGCATCAGAAGAAGTCGCTTCAGAATATACTGTCCCACAGATAGCCTCGGTCTCGGTCTAAATCAGTTAGAAACTTGAGATGCGGTCGATGCCGTATCGCGAGCCTCTTTGAAGCGCCAGAAGTCGGTTCCTACCCCGTAAGAATAAGTGTCTTTCTCACGGTGAATCCGAGCAGTGTGCCCGTAGTGAGTGAAGCGATCATTGAACAAGAACGCATAAGGCAAATCCTGTGCAATTTCACGATACACTTCGCGCATCATGGTCAATCGCTTTTGGGCGTTCATTTCTGTCCGCGCGCGATCAATTAAGCCATCCACTTTTGGATTCCGGTATCCGATGAAATTCGAACCACTCGGAGTGTCACTCGCCGAATGCCAAATCTGCTTCGGGTCGGGCTCAACCGAGCCTGTCCAAGCCAACATGACCGCCTCAAACTTCCGCTCATCGAGGAGCTTGGTGAAGCTGTTCCATTCCAACTGCTTCACTTCAATTTCGATCCCCACTTTGCGGGCGTCTTCCTTGAAGAGGGTCAGGTACTTTTGGCTATCGGGGTTCGCAAAAAGAATGGCGAACTTGAACGCGGTCTTTTGCCCAGCGATCACTTTATCCAGAATACCGTCTTTGTCAGTATCGCTCCAGCCGGCGGCCTTCATTAACTCTGCTGCTTTGGCGGGCTCGAACTTCACGGACTGCTGGGTTGGGTCCGCAGAGTCATTCTGGCGGTACCAAGGTCCGGTCGCAGGGAGAGAAAGTCCAAACCGGAACTTCTCGATCATCAAGTCACGGTTCACGATATTGTAGAGTGCCAACCGAACCTTGCGATCTTGAAAAAGAGGGTTTCGCAAATTCCAGCCGATGAAGCTCGTGTTCTTCGGTGCGCGGTTTTCGGCCTGCACTTTAAACACTTTCTTGCCCCATTCGTTACCCACTGCGCGCTCCACATAGGATTGCGGCGAGAAACCCAAATGGTCCAGATCCCCTTTTTTGAGCATTTCAACAGCGATCGCTTCTTCGTTTACAAAGCGAATCGAAACTTTCGGAAACAAGAACAAATCCTTGAAATAGGTCGTGGTCTTGCGGCCCCACCAATCCGCATTTTGCTCCAGAAGGATCCGCTTGCCTCGCTCGTATTGCGCCAGTTTATAAGGCCCCGTTCCCACGAGTTCTTTTGAAATTTTAGGACCTTTTTCGGGGTCGCCGTACACGTGTTGTGGAACAACCGTCAGGCCCGCTACGACATCGAAATTCTTGAAATAAGAATCTTTGGCTTTGAACTTGATCGTCTTCGCGTCAACAACTTCGGCCTTCTCGATCTGCTCGTAATACGGACGAAGGTGCGCAGTTGGGAACTTCGGATTGAAAATCACATCAAAGCTGAATTTCACATCTTCGACCGTCATGGGCTTTCCGTCGTGCCACTTCACGCCTTCTCTCAGGACGAAAGTGAATTCACGGCCATCTTTAGACGTCTCCCACTTCTCAGCAAGCATCGGCTCCCAAGCATAGGTGTCGACGTTTCGAGTCAACAGCGACTCCATCACATAAGATTGCACATCGGATGCGACAGCGTCGGTTGAAGTGATTGGATTCAAGGTCGAGGGCTCTGCACCGATGTTCACCGCATACGGTGAGGAACCCGTGCTGGAAGCTGAGTCGCCCGTCTTGGACTGAGTGCAGCTCGAGAGTCCAAGAACAATCACAAGGGCTGAAAGAACAGCCAATTTTCCACTTAGAGAACGATGAAGCATGAAAATCCCCCGCTTGGGTGAGGTCAAAGTTGAATCGTAAGTCGATCCGGTCGATTTCACTGGAGTAATGAAAAAAATGCAAGCTCGGGTTCGAGGGCGTCATTGACAAAACGGTTCATTCCCGCGAAACATGAAAGCAATGAAGGTCATTGCGGAGAGGTGGCAGAGTGGCCGAATGCGCCGGTCTTGAAAACCGGAGTGGGGGCAACCCCACCGTGAGTTCGAATCTCACCCTCTCCGCCATTTCATTCCGATCACTTTGTCGATCGCTCTTGCTGATGGGCCTCGTGAAATTAAAAAAAGTCGCTGAAGCCGAAAGGCACAGCGTCTTTTTTTTTACACCCCATTCAGACTTCTCCGTCCTGTCCCACTTCCGCCTGAATACTGCCCTCCTGAGGGGATGAAGAACTGCGCCGCTACTGACTGATAATAACCTTGAACTTCTTGCTCGTTCCTCTTTTCAGGCGGCCCGTTTCGCACTAGTAAGGGAGTAACTCAAAAATGAGAGGCACCTATGGATACGCAAGCTGACGTAGTCGTCTTAGGCGGTGGAGTCGTTGGAACAACAGTGGCGCTTGAACTGCAACGCGCAGGGCGCTCGGTCACGCTCGTCGATAAAGGCGAAGTCGGCCAAGCCTGCTCACTCGGGAACGCAGGCTGGGTGACCCCTTGCTTTGCCATGCCCCTTCCGCAACCGGGCATGTTCCTCAAGTCCATCGGTTGGCTTTTAGACAGTAAAAGCCCCCTTCACATTCAGCCCCGCCTCGATCCCACGCTCTTAAGCTGGCTCACGCACTTCCTCTTCGCCATGAACCGCAAGAAAATGCTGAGCTCTATCGAAGTTCTGACTGAACTTTCGAAGTACAGCTTAGATTATTACGCCGAGATCGCAGGACGTTCCTCTGGCCTTCAATTTGAGAAAAAAGGCCTCCTCATGGTCAGCGCTACCGACAAAGGCGTCGCTGGTGCCCGCGCTGAAATGGAGCTCATGCAAGAGCGTGGAATCCCGGGCCGAGCCATGAGCCGGGATGAAGTCCTCGCTTTTGAGCCCACTTTAAGACCCCTCATCCGAGGAGGCGTCTTCTTCCCGGAAGAAGCCCAAATTGAACCCCTTCCCACTTCGATTGCGATTGCCCAAGAATTCCAGAAGCTCGGTGGAAAAATTCTTCAGAAGCACGAAGTCTTCGACTTTGAACTTTCAGAAGGCCCTTCACCGAAGATTCAAGCCCTCCGAACCACGCAAGGCCGAATAGCCTGCGACCTCTTGGTCCTGGCCACGGGCTCGTGGTCCTTGGAACTGACGAAGAAGCTTCGCACGGGAATCCCCGTTCTCGGTGGCAAAGGCTACTCGATGACTTTCCAAGGGATCACGAAGAAACCCACTCGCTCGATCATGTTGGTCGACCGCAAAATCGCCATTACGCCGTTTCAGGACCGCCTCCGCGTAGCCGGAACGTTGGAGCTCGTAAATCAAGACTTCAGCATCTCGGTTGAACGACTCGATGCAGTCCGAAGTGGCGCCCACGAGTATTTGGACTTAGGCGGCGGAGAAACCTCTTCGCCTACCGATATTTGGCGTGGTCTTCGCCCCTGCACTCCCGACGGAGTGCCGGTGGTCGGCTATTCGAAGAAAATCTCAAATCTCTTCTATTGTACCGGCCATCAGTTGCTCGGACTTCAAAGCGCTCCGGGAACCGCACGACTGGCAGCCGATCTCATCACGGGTAAGAGTCCCATTGTGGACCCGAAACCCTTCCGAGCAGAACGCTTCAACGGCTAAATTCGAATTCTACCGAGGGGGCTCCTCCTTCACTGGGGGCCCCTCGGTTCGGAATCTTTTTGTCACCCGGTTTCAACGCAATCAAAGAAACTTAGAAAAAGCCCTCAGATACTCGGCTTTTCCGTCCGTCTCTAGAATGTCGCCGTGATTGACAATGACTCGGTCGAAATCCAGGTTCGCTATTTTTTGAAACGAGAGTGCGGCTTTCTTCGAGTCTTTCACAAAAAATGAGGTCGCCAAGCGACTCGGGCCAAACCCTTGCCCCACTCGGTTCCATCGCATCATCCGCCGCTCAAGCCCTTGAAACTGCTCTTCCCGCATATTGAACGCCATATCGCACATGACCAGAGTCCGAGAACCGCGATGCAAAAAGACGGCCTCGGCAACCAGCCTTAAACCTTGAATCGGGATGCAGACCACCTCGTTTGCCCAGGTCGAGCCTTCCCAATCCTCCTCCAATTTAAAAATGGGCCGATCTAGACAAGCCTTCATCATTTTCTTCTGGCAACTCTCGGGCGCAAAAAGCTTTGCGCCCGGGAATCGATGCGCGTAGACGGGCGCCTCTGAATCGTGAAAAAAATTGGGGACCAAAATTCCTTCCACTGGACCGAAGGACTGAAGCTCAGCCCATTGCTCAGCACGAAGATCGACAGCGCTATGGACCAAAAGCCCGCCCGTGGCGAGTTTCATCACAGTCATCCGCCGCCTGAAGGCCGTTTCCTGCCAATCAGCCGCGAGAGTCCAAAGCTCGGAACTGTGCTTTACCCAAGAGTCGGTCTTTTCCACTGAATCTCCCTCATTCCAGCCAGTCTACCCGCTGAACACCTCTCTCAGAATAAGGTCTGAGTTTCCTTCCACACAAGGTCACTCTTGGCCTTTTCATTATCGACCCTTGCCCCCGAACAGCCTCTTGCAATGAGCTTCTTCGCCCGCTAAATCCCTACCCTAATATGCGCAAAATCGTGATTCTTCCCGGTGATGGAATTGGCCCAGAAATCATGGAGCAAACGCTCCGCATCTTGAAGGCCGTCGAGTGCCCATTCGAGTACATTGAAAAAGATGCAGGAATGACTGCGCTCGAGAAGCATGGGAGTCTCTTGCCGGAAGATACCCTCCAAGCAATCGGCGAATTCGGAATCGCCCTCAAAGGCCCGATCACCACTCCCGTGGGCGGCGGATTCAAAAGCATCAATGTGACCCTTCGTCAGACTTTCGACCTCTACTCGAATGTTCGGCCCGTCATTAATCTTCCTGGCGTTCAGACCCGCTTCGATAACATCGACATGGTGATCGTCCGCGAGAACACCGAAGACCTTTACGCTGGAATTGAACACCAAGTGGATGCCGACACGGCCGAAAGCATTAAACGGATCACACGCAAAGGATCCACTCGTATCTCGCGTTACGCATTTGAGTACGCACGCAAGAACGGTCGCAAAAAAGTCGCCGCGGTTCACAAAGCAAACATCATGAAGCTTTCGGATGGCTTGTTCCTTCGATGCTGCCAAGAAGTGGCAAAAGAATACCCAGAGATCGAATTTCGTGACGTCATCGTCGACAACTGCTGCATGCAGCTCGTCGTGAAGCCCGAGCAGTTCGATGTGATTGTCACTGGGAACCTTTACGGCGACATTTTGAGCGATCTCTGCGCGGGCCTTGTCGGCGGATTGGGAGTCGTTCCTGGCGCAAACATTGGCGAGCGCGCCGCGATCTTCGAGCCGGTCCATGGCTCTGCCCCTGATATCGCAGGCCAAGGAAAAGCGAACCCAACGGCGCTGATTCAATCGGCCGTCCTGATGCTTCGCCACTTGGGCGAAAACGAGCGCGCGGACCGCATCATGAAAGCCCTTCTGGGCGCTCTCAGTGATATCAATGCCCGCACCGGTGACTTGGGCGGCAAAGGCACAACCCGTTCTTTCGGGGACGCGATCATCGCGCGGCTTGGTTAATACGTAAGCCACGTCTCATCGATCCATAGATCGCTCCAGCCGGAGCACTCCTTTGAGGGGGCCACTCGAACAGAGAGGCCCCTTCCTTTTTTTGGTCTGCATGTCCAAGACTTCGACAGGACTCAAACGCACTTTCATGGGTCATCCCAGACACATCCTATGCCGAAAGGGAAATTGGGTCCCCTTCCCGGGCACGCCCCTTGCGATACTTAACCCGCATGAAGCCTCTTACGACTCAAATCAGCCCTAAAGTCCGCATCAAAAAAGCAGTGAGCTTCTTCTTTTTGATCGCCTCAATCGGCCTCGTCCCCACGGGCACTCAGGCTGCCGATCAACCGACCACCTTCGAAGAACTGGGTCGCATCCTTCGCAGCCAAGAGGCCAACGCTCAAAAGGACTCGGCCCAGCTTCGCGCGTATTTTGCGTGCAGTGGGGATTCGACCGATCAGGAACTTTCAAGCCTTCCAGGACAACTGGATGCCTTGCGCTTGAATACCCATGCCTTTTTAGATGAGATCCCCGAGATCAAACGTCGCCTCGATCTTGAAAAAAACCGTCTGACTGTTTTAGAGGCGCATCAGTTGCAGCTCATTCAAGAAGCCAGACGCGGACTCGAGCGAGCCCGGACTTCAAACGTTGCCGCCACTGCTTCGACCGAAGAGTCGCTCAGAACCTTTGAGCGCGGGCTCGTTACCCTGCAGCAGAAAAAAGCCCAAATCGAAGCAGCCGTCGTCCGTGAGTTGACCCAGCAAAACAACACCCTCATGGGTCCAATGGTGAGCTCAATCAACCAAGCAAGAACTCTTCTTTCAGGTCCTCAAAGCTCCCGTTGTATTGCGCAACTCCATGTATCAGACGCATATCAGGGTCGCACGGTGCCAAGCGCCATCTCAGGAATGGAAAGAAACGATCTTCGGACCCCCTCCACCTCAGCGCGTGCCCTTTAAGGGTCAATGATGATCTATCAGTAAAGAAACGGGCTCGATTCCAGTCCGCGATCAATAAGGGGTTCGTTGCATATAGGACTCAAGGAGCTCCCGACCGGATGCTTTCACTTTGAGCACGGAGAGTACAACGAAGACACCGCCCATCTTCCGATCCAGGAACACCACTTCGCGCGGGGGAACCCGCAACCTAAAACCCCAGACGATATCAGACGCGACCTTCACGACCCGTTTAGGGAGATCGCTTGCACCCCAGTCGTAAGGTTGATTTTCCTTCGAGAAGGGCTCGGTGAAGAGGTAGCAAAGTTCACAAAAAGAGCGTTTCAACGCTTCAGGATCATCTTCAAAAAGAAATCCGAGCTTGGAAGCCGCTTTTTCCACTGCAGCATCATCCAAGGTATAAACGGCGCGAACCATATTGAAGTAAGGAGTCAGAAATTCCTTTGGAAATTTGCGAACCGCACCGAAATCCAAAAGAATTAACCGATCGGGTTCACCGTTCACACCTAAGCGAACCCGGTAGTTTCCGAAGTGAGGATCCGTCTGCAAACGCCCGAGCATAAAAAGTTCGCGAAAATAAAGATCAAGGAACTTGAGACCAATCGCATTGCGGCGCTCTTGCGAGAGTGAGAGCACTTCAGGGCTCTCCATCGAGACACCCTCTTCGAAACTCGTGGCGAGGATTCGCTTCGAGGAGAACTCCGGAAAAGTGCGCGGAATCACCAGCAGAGGATCATCTCCAAGAAGCTCACGAAACTCATCTGTAGCGATGAGCTCCTTCGAGTAGTCCACTTCCTGATGCATCATTTGCCTGACTTCTTTAAAGAGCTCGTCGTACTTTGGCCCTTTAGGGATCAGCTTCGACATCGTGAGGAGGGACTTCAGCGCGGAGAGATCACTCTCGATCGCTTGATCGACGCCCGGATATTGGATTTTGAGCGCAATTTTCTCGCCCGTCGCCCGGATCGTCGCGCGATGCACTTGCCCCAGAGACGCCGAAGCGTGCGGCTCCCGATCGATCTCTAAAAGCGCGAGCTTCTCGGCGCCCAATTGCCGCTTCAACTGCTTTTCAATCGCTTCCCACGCTAATGGGGGCGATTGATTCTGCAGAGATTTCAGAAGTTGATTGGCTTCCGGTGGTAGCAGATGCTCGCCATACATCGAGAGCATCTGCCCGACTTTCATGACGCTGCCTTTGAGCTTTCCGAGCTCCTTCGACAGGAGGTCCATCTGGGACGTGATCATCTCCTTCAGACGATCATCGCGGGTCCCTTCGTCTCCGAAAAGATTTCCAAGCGCGTGACCAGCGGCTTTTGCACCCGCTGACACAGAGACTTTAGCGAGCGCGAAACCGCGGGAAAAGGGGCCCGACTTGATCGACTTGAGTGCCATAGGATGCCCAGCCTAACATAAATTCAAAGGCCCTTGAACTGCGGGAACCATTGACCTGATTTTTCGAGGATTTTACTTTGATCGAGCTGCGTGACCCGACCTTCGGGGGCTCCCATCCCGTAGAGGGCTTGGTACCAATAATAATTCCTAGCAATAAACGACACGTAATCCCGGGTCTCACGAAAGGGGATCAAATCCACAAAAAGCGCACGGTTTGCGACCGGATATCGCTTCAACCATTGATCCACTCGGTCGGGACCTGCGTTATAGCCAGCCAACGCGAGTTCAGCATCCCCGCCAAATCGATCCAAGAGCCCTGCAAAGTACCTCACGCCCAAACGAACATTGGTCCGTGGATCGAAGAGCTCAAGGCGACTCACTCGCTCCATCCGGCGCGCTGTCGCCGGCATGAGCTGCATCAACCCCATGGCCCCAGCCGGAGACCGCGCGCGCTCATTGAATCCACTTTCCTGACGAATGAGGGCCGCTGCCAAATAGGGATCCAAACGACTCTTATGCTTCTCCAAAATTTCAAAGCGATGAAGAGGATAAAAGAGCTCAAGCGTCGAGCGCGAGAGCATGGCTGAATCCCCCTTAAACGCCTGACTCAGGGCACGAAACTGAGCAATCCGGTCGTCCAAACGAGAAAGCAGAACAGAGGTATAGAGACGGAAGCCCGGCTCGGCTTCATCCAGACGCTTGGAAACACGATCCAATAATCGAGTCGCAAGATCACGCTCGCCTTTTTCGAGCATCACTTCGGCGGCTCGAATATAATGATTCAACGCGGGAGCTTTTTCGCTCCTGAATAAAGCACGAGGAGACGGTCCCGCTAAGACATCCCTTAACGATAGAAGGTCAGAGTCTTTCGACTGCGCGCCAACCACCAGGCCCTGCAAGGTCAGAGGATGATCGCGCAAAATTCTTCCGCGCAGGGAGGCTTGTAAAAGCTTGTTACCCGTTTTTTTCGCACACCACGCACGCCAGTAGAGAGCGCGCGCGACATAAGGATTCGGGGTGCCATCGGT
>CANMSW010000061.1 GCA_947500275.1 Bacteriovoracaceae bacterium
GCCAGAAAAGATGAACAATTCCAGTTGGTTTCGAAAGAACCGAGAAGCGGGATACACGCATAGTGGCGCGCTTAGGTGGAAGTTCCGGGCCAAAAAATCGTGCTCCGTCCCCAAAGCAGTCGTTACCCATCTAACCTGATTGGACCACCTGATTGGACCAAAAAATCGTGCTCCGTCCCCAAAGCAGTCCCCAAAGCACCGTCCCCTATCCACCCGGAAAACCGAGCCCGGTCCCCACCCGCCGCCGAAGCGGCTCGGTGCTTGGCACCTCATTCGCACCCCTTGCTGTAAGGCTCTCTTAATCAGGAGGACTCCTTATGTTAAAGAAACGCCTCAAAGAACGCTTTCCCGTGCGCAAAAACCCCGGCGATCCTGAGCCCGAGTACTGCACCCCCGGCTCCATCGAGCAGCAATTAGATATGTGCGAAGAAGGCTCTTTGCGTGGTGACGAAATCCTCCATCGTCACGGCTTACCCGTCGACGACCTCCCCGATGTACCAGCCGTCGACGTTCTCCTCGACCGCTATCAACTCGATTCAGCCGAAGAAAATCGAGAAGGCTCCGAGCTCAGCGGTGATGAACACTCCGCCGGCCTCCAAGGAGGAGAACCCGAACTCGCCGGGCAACTCCATATCAACACCGGCCTGCCGGGCGACCGCACCAAACACGAAGAACTCATCGAACGTAAAGACTGGAGCGAAGAGGAAGAGCTCACCCAAGGGATTGCAAAAAGAATGCGTGATCGGACGGCTTAGGCGAGCTTACCGAATCTGAAATCGGATCCAACCTGGCTTTTTTGCGCTATCGGACCGAGGGTCAGCGATCGACTCGAATAACGTATCGACCGAGGTCCAATAGGGTTCGTACCAATCTCGATCCGGATCGAGGACGAGCACTCGTTTCTTCTTCGCATCGAATGCTGCAACAGCCGCCACATGCGCGCCCCCTTCAGGGTCGCCGGTGACCGTCCCCTGTATATAGCTAAAGAAGATTAAATCGTCAGAAGACTTCTCATTCTGGATCAATGCCTCCACAAATGCTTTTTTAGACGCTTCGCGATTGGCCGGATCCACCTCCTGGAGCTCAATCTTTGATTTTTCCCCAAAAAGCCCCAGCTTCTTTGCAGCGTTCTCAAGAATCCCCCTCAGACTCGGATTCGAAAGAACGTTCCCCAGGGAAAACGAAAATTTTCCTCGGATCACTTTTTGATAGGCTGAGTTTCCCGAATACTCATCAACAAACGAATCAAACGTAATGAGACGATCTCCCTGCGTCAGTTCCGTTTTCGATCGCGCGGCATTCAGAATCATCGTCATCGTCGCAGCCGAACATCCCGATCCCGTCTTTTGAGGAATATAATAAGGAATGAGGACCCAAAAATCGGGCGCCGCATTCTTCTGAAAGAACTCCAATTGAGTCCCTGCCGAAAGCGGCGATGCGTTCGGGCCATACTTAGGTTCGGCCGCCTGACTCCCTCCCACTGGGAGCACACCCACCCATAATATTCCGAGTCTGACTAAGGAGTGCTTTGTGAAAGCCAAATTGCCGCAGAGATCCCGGAGCGAAACAAGCAAGGCACGCTTTGATTCCATCATGGCCCTAAATTAGGAGCTAGAAAGCCGCCAGTCCAGCAAAGAACCCCGTAACCGTTGATCGCTCACCCCTTTTAATCGACACTCCTTCTCATGAAACCCAAGGACCGAGTCCGCCCTTCCTCCACACTCTCCGCGCAGCGACTCCCCTCGTCGATTTGGATTCTCGGATGGGTCAGTATGCTCATGGATATCTCCTCGGAGCTCATTCATAGCCTCCTACCCCTATTCATGGTCGGAACCCTCGGTGCAAACGCCTTTACGGTCGGATTGATCGAAGGCGTCGCCGAGGCCTCTGCCCTGATCGTCAAAGTCTTCTCCGGTGCCTTGAGTGATTTTTTAGGGAAGAGAAAAACCATCACACTAGTCGGCTACTTACTCGCCGCCCTCACAAAGCCTTTTTTTGCCTTCGCAACGAGCCCCGGCCTCGTATTCGGCGCTCGATTGATCGACCGAGTTGGCAAAGGCATTCGAGGCGCGCCGCGCGACGCCCTCATCACTGATATTACGCCCCCGCACCTCCGGGGCGCAGCGTTCGGACTCCGGCAATCGCTCGACACGATCGGTGCCTTCCTTGGCCCGCTCCTCGCCGTAGGCCTCATGCTTCTCTGGGAAAACGACTTCAGATCCGTTTTCAAAGTCGCAGTGATCCCAGCCGTTCTTGCCGTTGGTCTATTTACTTTTGGGGTCCATGAACCCGAATCCCGTGCCTTGAGTCCCTCTGGAAAAAACCCGATCCAACGCGAAGCACTCCGAGCCCTGAGTCTCGATTACTGGTGGGTCGTCGTACTCGGGAGCGTGTTCACGCTCGCGCGGTTCAGTGAAGCCTTTTTACTGCTTCGCGCACGCGAAGGTGGGATACCGGTCACCTTCGTTCCGCTTGTCATGGTGGCCATGAATCTAGTTTATTCGCTCACGGCTTATCCATTTGGAAAAATTTCCGATCGAGCGGACCCTCGAGCACTCCTCGCCCTCAGTCTCGTGACACTCATCGCCTCTGATATCGTCCTCTCCCTCCACGACGATTGGATCACCGTTGTCCTAGGTGTTTCCCTCTGGGGTATCCATATGGGAATGTCGCAGGGCCTTTTGTCAGCCCTTGTCGCCAACACTGCCCCCCAGAATCTCCGCGGAACGGCGTTTGGTTTCTTTAACCTGACAAGCGGCGTTTCGCTCCTGATCTCAAGCGCGATAGCGGGATTTCTCTGGCAGACCTACGGCGCATCTCGAACCTTCCAAATGGGTGGCGTGTTCGCAAGCCTCGCGCTGTTACTCCTGATTCGACGACCGAAAATGCGTTGAAATCAGGCCAAGAAATCACTTTCCCGCCTTCTTCTCAAAATACTGGAGATCCACAAACAAGGCGCTCGCTAATATGAGAAGTCGGTGTTCCTGCCGCAAGCTCGCCGACAGAAACTCAACTCGGAAAGTATCTGCATCTAAAAATGCTTCCTTCAGCAGACCGCCCCATTTTTTACTGATCCGCGCCAACTCTTGATCGGCTTTTTCATTCGACCAACGATAAACAGGAAAAGTCCAGATTCTCCAGATCGGGGACTCGATCCTGAAAAGCACTTCGCCTCGAGCGTCTTCGATATCTATTTTTTTTCGTAGAACCCCAAAGCGCTGCTGAATCGCACCTAGACGGACTCCCCCTTGATCCTGGGGGGCAGAGAAAAGTTCCATCCGTTGAAAAAGAAATCGAAAGGGATGCTCAGCATGAAGTGCAGACTGGCGTTGGGAATCAAAAATAGTAAAATGAAACCGTCGCCAGTGGCCAATAAACTGCCGGAGTAGAAACCCGAGAATCCCCTTCTGTTGCTCAGCGGCATATCCCAATATGGCCCCATCCTCGCGCTCAATCGAATACTTATTACGCGTCTCAAACCCGAGGAGTTCTCCAAGCTCCCTCCTCTGGCGAACAAGAATGACGGATACATTTTCTAAGCCGAGACGATCAAGAGTGCTCATACTTCCACTTTGACTGAAATCTGCTCAAGTTCAACCTGATCTGCTCACCGGTTGAATCGATTCTAATCCTGATCCAGGACGGCCCTCCATTAACCGACTCAAGACGCATCCGAAGTAAAGCTACTCCCAGCATAACGGGGCACCGCCATTCAAATTTTGCCCTCATCCCGGCATTACCCAAGATGAGGGTAGATTCGGACAATTCGATCCCGAAATTCTAAAGCTAGGATTCCGATCCGTCCTCTGGCTGCTGAACAGCAGCCTGAATCCTCGGGTTAACCAATCGGCAAATCACTGGCCTCGAGCTTGCACACCTAGGATTCAATCCGAAGATTCATCTTCAAGTTCTAAGGAGGCTACCCATGAAAGATATAACCCAAACTTTATTCGACGCATTCAATCGCCGCGACTTTGAGACGCTGGACTCCCTCAGCTCAGATCACCTCGAATGGCTGGATGTTCCATCCGGGATTAAATTTCTGGGTAAAAACGGTTTGAAAACTTGGTGTCAGGCCTGGGCGAGCGCCTTTTCTGACTCTCAAGTTAAAATAGAAAACCACTTTATTTCAGGAGAATTCACCTGCACGGAGTACGTCGGCAAAGGAACCCACACGGGTGAGTTGAAACTTGGAACCATCAAGGTCCCGGCGACTCATAAGCCGGTGGAATTTCGCATGGTGAACGTCGTTCGCATCCAGGATGGCAAGATCGTCAACGGTAAAGTCTACTTCGACCTCAGTACGCTCTTGCGGCAGGTCGGGATGATTGAAAAACCGATGGCGGCGTAATCAATTCACCGCGATCTATTTCTCTCCCTGATGTGACCTTTCATTCGGCCGGCTCTCGCTCGGAGCTCGATGACTTGAGCCTTTGTCGAGAGTCGGCTGGATGGCTGGTCAGCTTCATCAGGCTTAAAAGATTACTTCTTGATGGGATAAGTCCGGTGCGCCCAGGCGGCCGCTCAACATATCATCGAGTAATCTAGGTTCGATCTTTGCGAGGTTGTCGACCTGAGCCATCATAGCGGTCTGCTTCTCGGATTCTGAACATCCGCGGCAGTTGAACGCAATCGCTGCGTGGTAGGTGGCTCCGACAAAATAAGCACCCCAGGGATGAAGGTCGCAGGCTAAAATTCCGCCGTAAATCGTCCCTTTTGGGCAAGCTTCATGGAGATGCGTACAGCCTTTCGAGGCGGGCAGCAGCCCCTGCGCAAGCCGATCGTAGTCCCCTGAGTTTAGCCCCCCTGTGCAGTCCGAATGGCGCGCCTCGTGAACCCAAACGCCCATTCTTCGCAGTGAATCGCCCTCGCGAGCTAGAAACTCTTCCGACTGGTAAACCTCTCCTAATTGAATGACTCCGAGCCGGGACGAACGAATAGGTATCCTCGCGCCGTAAAAATCCTCGAACTGGTAGGAGTCCTCGCCGTTCAAGACCGCCCCTAGGCTTTTTAGAAAATAATGGGCTCCGATATTGAAGGCCTGAACCTGTCCCTTCGTGCGGGCCTGATGCCTTTCAGATTGCATTAATTCGTCGGTCGCGCGCGTCGATGACAAGACATAGTTCACGCGTTCATTCAAAAACACCGTCACGGCGGCTAGATCATCGCCACCAAAGAGAGCGCGGTACATAGGCTGAGCGTAGTTGCCGAGCGAGACTTCCAGGAACCGCACTAGATCCTTCTCCAGGACCGCGCGTTCCACCGGAGTGAGCTTGGGATCAAGCTTCGCCTGCACCTCTAAGAAATCAACGCCTACTGGAACCCAGCAAGCGGGAAGCCCTAGCAGAGAGGAAAGAAAAAAGAATGCGAGTCCTAATCCGCTGCGCATCGAGTAACCTCATTGCCCCGGGCGAGACCGAGGAGCGGCCAATTGATATCAAATAGAGGACTGAACTTTGAGCGAAATGAGAATCCATCTCAGCCCAGAGCTACGAATTTATGTCAAAAAGTTCGACAGATTTGCCCAATAAAACCCCTCTAGTCCGTCACTCCTGACGAGAAGACGCGTAGCCCCCTCTGACCAAAAGCCTTCGGATCGTTTCGGGGTCCGGGACTGACCTTGGGGCGTCGCCCCCCGACTTCCGCAAGATTTTTCCCAGCTTTCCATTCATCGACGAGAGGGGGGTTTTCTCGAACACGAGATCTCCGTGTGGCGCGGCCCCCTGCAGAATTAATTCCCCGCGCTGAGATAAAAAGACAAGCGGTACATAGACGAGTCGCCTTTGGCGATATCGCCCAAAAGAGCGGGCATTTGAAGAAACCGGCGACTCAAATACCGGACGAAAACCGGAAACGTCGGGCAGGACAGCAACACCCTTCGAGTCTTTGGTCTGTTGCTCCAGAAACGCGAGCCCCCCCCCTAAGGATCCCGACTCTTGAGCATACTCATCGAAGATTAAAATCGCGCACTCCTGCATCAGGGTCGCTTCTTTCCTGTTTTCCGGTAACAACCAATCCGTAAAGACAGTCCGCTTCAAAACGCCTTTAAACTGTTTCCAAGACTGTATCTCATTCTGTGCACGTTTGAGGAGCGGATCGGTAAAAGGAGGAGCGAGCTCTGGAAAAACCTGAGGCGGACTCACTGAGGACTCGCTGGCCTGATCTCCGGATTGAGGACTCGCTGTTTTCTGTTCGCTTGGCGCGGTTGCGCAGGACACCCAAAGACTCACGACCCAAGCCGAACACAGGACTCTGCGACTCAACTGAGCACGACTCAAAAAGGATTCCCGCCGTTAATCGCAAACGAAGATGTCGCACCGACGCGAGAAAAGAGGTCATCACGACTATGGCGGTGCATACAATAAAGACGCTCAGGAATCCCTCCATGTTGGTCGATCGCGTTTAAGACACCAGTAGTGGTTCCTGCAGCATCTCGCGTGAGTTCCGAATGCGAGAATTCAATGCCCCCCTCAGCGTGATACGAGCTGTTTCCGCTACAGATACTCAAAAAAGGCCCCATCGTGATTTCATGAACAATCCCGCCTGAGTACTTTAAGCCACTGGAGAATTTGTCCGAGCTCGCACCAAATGCCCCCACTTGAGCAGTCGTCCCGCTCATCCCGCATGAGGCCTGGCAGGTCGTTTGCCGGTCGGCATCGGTCCCCCGAGTCTGCCAGAAACAGTTGGCATAACACGAAAGACCGTTCCCCACTCCCGCCGTAGTATCGCTCATCCCGCATGAGGCCTGGCAGGTCGATTGCCGGTAGGCAGGAGTTCCCCCAGTCTGCCAGTAACAGTTGGCGTAACACGAAAGATTCATTTGATTCGTTCCGTAGCCTCCTGGAACTTTTAGATCAGTGACCCCAGCCGGGTGATTCGACGGCAGGCCATCAAACTTGGCAGCGCGAGTGGTAAATTGATTTTCTGTGTACGAGCCATAATAATGGGCGGCGGAAAGAACGCCCCCCATGACCATGGACTCTTGAAGGGTAACGACACTGCCCGAGGCAATCACACTTCCTGGCTGCGAAGAAGTGCTGTCTTCGACATAGATTCGGCCACTGCAATGGACATTTCGAATCCCCCCCACAGGAGCAGTCGAGATTCGTTTAAGAATGGTGCAATACCCATTGGGCGGAATCGCACTGCCAATACAGGACGAGGCAGTTCCGAGTGACGTTGCAGTGGGAGTCACCCGAATCTGTTCATTGGGATCGGTGACCTCGACCAACGAAGACGAGATACTTCCTCCCGATAGGGTTGTATTGATGAAACTCACTTTCGAAATTTTTTGGTCCGTATTCCCAATATTCACAACGGTCAGCGTGCAGTAAGCAATTCGCGCTTGATCGGAGAACCCGCTGCTTAAGTAAGGTATATTTGAAGTGCCCGAGAAAATGACAGACCGCGAGGCGGCGTGAGCATTGAGCCCGCCCAACGTTGGGGCCGCGATGAACGCAAAGCCAATGACCGAAAGAGTCCTCAACATCACTGTATTCCTCCAGCCGTGATCTGTTTGCTCGCACACTTCAATTCCGTTCCGATTGAACAGACGGTCGATCGTGTCCAACTTGAGCCCGAGTTTTTGACCACGCCGGTCTCGCAATTCGAGATCGCTCGGCACTTATTCGTTCGTCCTGTGGTATTGTTCCAGCGTTCCAGAACGGTTCCAGGCGGACAAAGGCCCGTGGTGGAATCCGGCTCTGAAATGCTGACGGCGGAGCCAACCGTCCACCCTGAGTTTTGAAGAGTCGTGCAATCGCACGAGACACTTAAACCAAGCGCTAAGACACCAAGAATGCCCGTCAATACGGATCTCGGACTCAGATCACGCGTTCTCGAACTACTGAAATCAGTCATGGTTGTCCCCCCGGCCCCTGTGCTCTAAGGTTAAGACTTAGGGGACGAAGGTGCAAGGGGCGTGTGCGGAGTAGATGGGTCCGTTTTGACCTACTGGATAGCCACGTTTTGAGACTCAGCGTTCGCCTAGATGGGTAGGTCGACGAAACTCGCCTCATCTCACTATCTGAGACCCCCTAAAGCAGAGTTTGACCCAGTCGTACTAGGGATATATCTCGCGATCTTTAAACCTTACCGACTGGAATAACCCCATGCTCAAACTCTTCTGGCGTTCTTTGGTGCTTTTTATGGCCGCAAGTAACCTCGTTGCGGGAGCTTGGGCGCATTCCGAGACGCGGGTCATCGATCCGGCCCGACTCCCGAAGCGCCTGATATTAGCCTTGGATGGAGTGGGCTACGATACCGTCCGCGAACTCCAGGAGTCGCCGGTTGGCTGTTTAAAAGGCCTGAACCCGGCAGTTCGGAACATTTCCACGTTTCCGTCCCTCAGCGATATTGCCTGGCAGGATATCACGCAAGTCGGCCCGACCGAGGGCTACCAGCGTTTCCATTTCTCAGTAGGATACAACAAAATCATCGGCGGAGGCGCTACTGCGGAACTCTCCAATACTCAAGAATACGAACGCCGAATGCACGTCATCCTCCTCGACCACAAGGACCATCGCCAAGGGTACCTTGCGCCCTTGAAGCTCGCTGAACGCGAACTTCATGCAATCCGGGAGCGTTTCCTTTCCGAACAGAACCTCTCAACTCTCTACGCTTACATGCTCTCGACCGACACCCTCCAACACACTCACGGTGATATTAATCCCCTGCTCTGCAAGATTTCGTATACCATCGACGGAATCGTCTCGGACTACCGGAAGCTCACCGGAAGAGCGCCCGAGATCGCCTTAGTCTCGGACCACGGTAACAATCACCACGAGCACGGGAAATTGATCGATGTCCGCAGAAGACTCCGGAAGGCCGGATTCAGCGTGGCCAAGCACCTCAAGTCCGACCGCGACGTGGCCTTCACCACTTCGGGAATTCTCAACTCCATGTCGGTCTTTGCGCGGCCAAATTC
This sequence comes from Bacteriovoracaceae bacterium, assembly GCA_947500275.1. Taxonomy (GTDB): domain Bacteria; phylum Bdellovibrionota; class UBA1018; order UBA1018; family UBA1018; genus CANMSW01. The sequence goes on from CANMSW010000061.1 coordinate 8,927, forward strand.
CCTGCGCGAGATCGGGAACGTGATCCTCGGAACCGAAGGAGTCGATTTGACTACTCTGGTCACTCCGGAAGATCCCGAAACTATCGAAATCCGCAGCCCAACCGAAGGCGTCGCCTTACTTCGCAAAGCGAAGAATCGAAACGCCTTCTCGTATACCACCCTCCAGGGCGATCCCCTCTTCTACGAGGATGCTATCGCCCGTCTGAAAGCGGAAGGTGCGCTCGACCCCAATGGTTTTGCAGATGCGGACACCTGGCTGCGGGCCACATCCGAGCTCAAGTACCCGGCCGCGCTCGAGCGCATCTGGCGCGGACACCACGTCATCACTCTGAATCCCGCGCCCCTACTGGTCTCTCTCAAGTACGGATATGAAATCACCTACGGGATCCTCAAACTCATGAGCTCCGTCGTTCCGCGCGGCGGCACTCACGGAGCGCTTTCGGCTGACAGCTCGAACGGCGTTTTCCTGTCCAACTTCATAGTGGGTGCTCAGGATACCACCACCAACCGCGTGGGTTCGTGGTTGGGATTCAAGGACATGAAGAACTGGCAGGCAGAAACCTCGGGCGGACAGCTGATTTCGAAAGATTATATCAACCGTTATGGCTATTCCGAACAGGCTTCAGAAGACTTGAGACAAGAGCCCTATTCTGTTCTCAATCTTCCGCTCGCGCCTTCGCTTGAAACCAATCCGGTCCTGGTGAACCTTTGGGACCCGGACGCCGCAACCTGGAAGGCGTTGGGCATAGAGACTCGCTTCGATTTTGAAATCACCTCGAAAACCGGGCTTTTCAAAACGACGACAAGTTCCCGTTCCTTCACGACTGGAGAAATGGAAGTGTCTCGCGATCGTCGCGAATTCCGGATTTCACTCGCTACCCTTTCGGGCGACACCCCTCTTCAGCCCGGAAACCACCGCCTCCGAGTCTACCTCAACCGCGGGGATGCTAAATCCGGCCTGGCACTCTTCAGTAAGCCGTTTTACGAGGCCCAGTTCACCGTGGATATCGATGGCAGTGTGGTCATCTGGTGAGCACTGCCCACCCCTCAGCCCGGGGGCCCGGCAACCAGTTTGCCTAGGGCCTATGGCAGGGGGGTTTGCAGGGTTCGGGGCCCAGACGGAAGCGATCCCTGGGGTAAAAAGTGTCACCCATGTCCCCCTACAAAACTGTTACCTATGTCCCTGCTTGCACAAGCTCCGTCCCCGTGTGCTCCGTCCCCGTGTGCTCCGTCCC
>CANMSW010000062.1 GCA_947500275.1 Bacteriovoracaceae bacterium
GAGGGGGGTGGCGCATAGGGTACTCTTAGAAACTCCTTAAGATATCAACGTCTTGAAGCAGCCTTCTGACCAGACCTCAGAGCGAGTGGTATGATCGCGTGGAAGCTTAAGAGCAGCTTTTGGGCCACTGGAACGTCAAAATATCGCCGTTATGATATCGACGAAAATTGCCTTTGAGCGACGAAAAATTTTCGTTCGAGGAAATTTTTTGACAGGTCGTCAAAACGTGTTTAGCCTTTTTTTGAGCCATCGGAATTCCATTCCCGGCGGCTCAAAAAAGGCAGCGGGTTTTCCGGGTTTTTTTGCCCCGGGGAACAGGATGAGTCTCCCGTCTAGGAAATCCCGCGATCGATTAACTCAAGGAAGGGTGAAGGGGGGAGCATTGATGCTCGCAATTCGGTCGCCTCTGGTCGGCGAGAGTCTCGCCATACAAGATATCTTTAAAACTGTGGAGAAGGTGGCTCAGACGGATTCTACCGTCTTGATCACCGGTGAAAGTGGAACGGGTAAAGAGCTCGTTGCACGCGCTATCCATGAGAATTCTCAGCGTCGGGAAAAGCCGCTCGTTATTGTAAATTGCGGCGCTATTCCTGCTGAGCTTCTCGAGGCCGAGCTTTTCGGTCATATGAAAGGTGCTTTCACGGGAGCAACTCAAAACCGCCTCGGCCGTTTTGAAATGGCTCACGGTGGGACGCTTTTCTTAGATGAAGTCGGTGAGTTACCCCTTCATCTTCAGGTGAAGCTCCTTCGGGTTCTTCAGACTCGCCAGTTCGAGCCTGTCGGTTCCTCTAAAACGATCGAAGTCGATGTGCGGATCATTGCCGCGACGAACAAAGATCTGGAAGAAGCTGCTCGGAAGCGTGAGTTTCGCGAGGACCTCTATTATCGTCTCAACGTGATCCCTGTGAAGATTCCAGCTCTTCGCGATCGCAAGAGTGATATTCCTTTGTTGATCAATCACTTTGTTCAACAGTTCAATCAACTCACCGGGCACACCGTGGAGGCTCCGAGCGGCCAAATTATGGAAGCGCTTATGGCCTACGACTGGCCCGGAAACGTCCGTGAGCTTGAAAATCTCATGGAGCGTTTGGTGATCCTGAAAGGTCAGGGCACCGTGGATCTTGGGGATTTGCCTCATCGCATTTTCCAAAAGTTCGCGGAAGGTCAGCCTGCAGGAACTGGCGCGATGTCCGAATGGGAATTCCCACGGATGGTGCTCCCAAATGACGGGCTTGATCTGAAGGTAGTGGTCGATGCATTTGAAAATCACTTGATCGACCAGGCGTTGGCTCGCACGAATAACAACAAGAACCGCGCAAGCGAGCTCTTGATGATGAATCGGACGACCCTCGTCGAAAAACTCCGTAAACGGGGCATGATTGTTCCCGCTTCTAAGAAGCGTGACATTACCATGCAGCGCGCGACCGGAGCATCGGCCTACGATACGAATGCACAAAATGCGACTATGGCATCGAACGTCACGTCCGACATCGACGCCATCAACGATATTCATGCTGACGTTCTAGACGCCGTTGCGAACATCAAAGGCAGTAATGTTAATCAGTGACCTGTTAAGACAAGTGGTTTGATCTATCGATAGATCAATGAATAGATGAATGAGGGCCCGGGGAGAGAGATTTCCCTGGGCCCTTATTTTTTCTTCTTTTCGGTCTCTTGGTTTGCAGTGGCCTCATCGGCGTCGCGGACCGCTTTACGAACGACATTGCGCACGAGTTGGTTGCGGTTTGCGCCGCCCAGGAGCGCACGGACATCGTAGTAGAGCGCCGGATCGTTGACGAGCGCCCCGAGCGTGCCTGTGCCGTTATTTATTTTAGCTAAAATCTGGTTGAGGTGTTGGAGAGACTCCCGCAGCTGGGCCTTTTCCATGTCACTGTTGAGTCGGGTACTCAGATGCGCCAGGCTCTTCGAGGTTTCAGCCAGGCCACTAAAAATGGTTTCCCCTTGGTTGCTGGACTCGATCTTAGTGAGGAGGCGGTCGACGCTGCCCGCGATCTTTGTCATCGTGATGACGAGATTGTCTCCTTTGTTCAGAAACTGAGAGAGGTCGCGCGACTCTTTTGCAGGAATAGTTCCTTCGGGTGGAAGTTCAGGGAGGTTACTGCTTCCTGAAGTCAGGGCAATGTACTTATCCCCGAGCATACCCAATGTGGCAATTTCGGCGGAGGTATCGGCCCGGATCCAGCGCGAAAAGTCTCTTTTCACTGTGATATCGACCCGGATGTCGCTTTTTTCAGGGTCGAAGGAGACTCCCTTGACCACGCCAACATTCACCCCGCCGAGCATGACTTTTGATCCTGGCATCAGGCCTTCGACGGAAGGGTAGTGAATGTCGTATCGATTGTACCGGGTAAAGATGGAGTCAGCGCCTCCCAGAAAGAGGATGGCGAGGACCAAGAGCATGAGTCCAACAGTAAGAAAGAGCCCGACTTTGATTTCGGTTTCTAGCAGTCTTTTAGCCATTTTTAACTCCATCTTGGCGCTCGGGGCCCAGTTTTGCTGAGTGTGAATGCTCGCCCGCGAAGAAAGGACGGACGACGGGATCGTCCGAGTTCCGAATCCGTTCGGCCGTATCGATCGCGTGAATCTTGCCTTGATGAAGAATGGCAACGCGATCCGCGATTTCCAGTGCCGCAGGAATATCGTGGGTCACAAAAATACCCGTGATTCCGCGCTTCTTCAGGTGCTTGATATTTTCTAAGAGTCGCGCCGTATTCGCGGGGTCGAGCCCGGCCGTGGGTTCGTCGAAAAGGATAATGGCGGGATCGAGGATGGTCGCTCGCGCGAGTCCCGCACGTTTTTGCATTCCGCCCGATAACTCAGCGGGTAATAAGTCGTTACTGCCCTTCATATCAATGAGGGCAAGCATCTGTTCAACGCGCTCGTGGATTTCTTCGGGCGAAAGCGTGGAGTGCTCCTGCAATGGGTAAGAGAGATTCTCCTCAACGGTCAGGGAATCAAAAAGAGCGCCATTCTGGAAGACGTAGGATATTCTTGTTCGAATGGGAAAAAGCTCGTGCTCTTTGAGTTGAGTGAGATCTTGGTTTTCAAAGAGGATGGAGCCCGAGTCTGGTTTCTCTAAGCCAATGATCGAGCGAAGAATGACACTCTTGCCACTTCCAGATCCTCCGAAAAGTCCGAGGATTTCTCCCTTTTTAAGTTGAAACGACACACCTCGGTGGACGTGTTTGTCCCCAAACGACTTGTAGATATCCCTGAGTTCAAGAACGACTTCTGACGGGGGCGAGCCTAGTTCGTACATCGCGCACTCATGACGGGTACACCGTGAGAATAAAAAGTTTGGTGAGGAAAAAGTCGCTCACCATGATGAAGATGCTACTGGCGACCACCACCCAGGTCGTCGTGTTTCCCACGCCGAGGGTCCCACCTTCGGTGTTGAGGCCCTTCCAGCAAGCCGTAATAGCGATAAAGTAGGCGAACACCACCGTCTTCGCCATGCCGGTGAGGAGATCGGCCATGCGGAGCGTCTCGATCGATTTGCTCAAAAAGTATTCGCTCGTGATGCTGAGCTCACTTGCAGACACGATCATCGCTCCAAAGATCCCAATGTAATCCGCAAAAAGAGTGAGGAGTGGGAGCATGACCATGCAAGCAATCAAGCGCGGGATCACAATTCGTTTCACGGGACTTGTGCCGAGTGCGCGGATGGCGTCAATTTGTTGAGTGACATTCATCGAAGCCACTTCCGAAGCGATCCCCGAACTGATCCGACCTGATACTAGGAGGCTCGTAAACACGGGTCCCATTTCCCGCAGCATCGAGAGCGCTACGATTTTTGGGACGTAGAGTTTTCCGCCGAATTTGGCGAGCCCGAAGCCGAACTGAAGCGCCATAACGGATCCCGTTGCCATTCCCGTCACCGCGACCAGCAAGAACGATTGGATCCCGATTTGATACATCTGATCCAAGATGAGCCTGGGGTAGAAGGGAGGGCGGAAGAGCTCTCCGAAAACCTCAAGACTCAAATTGGCAAATCCGCTAGCGAAACGGAGCGTGGATACAGCGCTGCGTCCCAGTCTGAGGCTGAGAGTATCCAGGGGGGTGCCGGTGAGTTCAGCTTCGGAGGGGATTTTCTCATGCATGTCCCTTCCAGATTACTTGAGAAAGGCCAGGCTCGCGAGGACGAGTTCGGGTCGATTCTCGAGAATTGCCAGATTCTTGGGTGCTAGTGCGTCGAACCTTCGACGCTCCCCTCAAAGCGAAGACTCTCCACGAGTCGACTGAAGGCTTCCTCATCCTGCGGAAACTTGGACGGTGCCGAGGCCAGCATGAGATCGAAAAGACATTCATCATGGAGAACCGTTACGGTTCTGAGTTTGGCAGTGCGGCTTTTTCCGTCCGTATCCATTATTTTCCCCTGAACGGTTCTCTCGAGTGCTTTAACACCTTGAATGACTCGTTCTTTTTCCTCGATCTGTTGAATATCACCCAGTCCAAGAAAAAGGGTTTTGGAGAGCTCTCGGAGTGTTTCGCTATCCGCCGGTAACCCGCCATGGCTGGGTCTACAGATCGAGTTTAGGGTGATGATGGATCCCGTCTTGGTCGAGTGCCAAGCGCGATCCGCCAGGGCCGATTCGGCCCCAGGATCAGAAACCCCCTGGACTGGCCCTGGAGTTTTTTCAGGGGGTCCTTCTTTTTCCCAGTCTGCGCTGAGTCTCGTGAGGTCAGTGATGCGATAGTCGGTGGATTTTTCTTCGACGGAGCGTGCGGTACCAAAGAACGTCGCACACCCGGAATTGAGGCCGAGCGTCAGAAGAATCCAGGGGAGGAGAGAACGGGAAGATGGGCGTGTGATATTGATCATTTTTTGTGTCACTTCAAAAATCTAAACCGTCAAACTCACGGCGACAATCGTCGTCTTTCCTGACGGTGGTTCAACGAATCGTGACGGAGGCGGTGCGCCACACAAAGTAGGGGTTTCCTGCCCGGCAGGGAATTCCTCAAGGAATGTAAGGACTCGGCAGATCCGGCCCGTCGGCAGAGGCGGCTACGAGATCTGGCATTAGGTTTGCTTATAAGTAAAAAGCCGACCGTAGTTTTCAGAGCAAGGATTGCTCTGAGGTAGGTCGAATTGATTCCGGTCCAGGAGGGACTTCGGGAGATGGCTAGACGGCTGATTCTCATCGCGATCGCGGCCTCGACTTTGTTCGGTAGTTTGACTGCTGCTCGCGCTGCGTTAGTGAGCGCCGACTACGTCCGCGGTGAAACGCCCCGTTCTGAATCTTCTGAATCAAGTGCGATCGATCTCCTCTCATTCAAAACGCATAGCCGCCTTCGAGTTCTTGTGGATCAAGGTGTTGAGGCTCGGTGGAAAGATATCTCTGGAGGTTTTGAGCTCCTCTTAAAGGGCCTGACCTTAGGGGATATGGGCGCTCCGCTCGGGGGAGAGGAAACCTTCTCCGCCCGATTCAAGGGCTTGAGTGATCAGCGTTTGTCTGGCCTCACAATCCGGGAAACAAATGAGGGTGTGATTCTGAAGGGGCGCTGGAAGTTTCCTTCAGGGGCTTTCGCTCCCGCGACTCCGAAAATGGAGCATTTCGAATACCGCGAAAATTCGCCGGCGCGCTTCGTTCTCGACTTCTGGTCGAAGCCGGGCCCAACGGTTGCGCAGAAAAAGCGCCTGGATGCCGTTCAAGAGCGCGCGGATGAAAAGAAAAGAGCAGAGGAAGTCTCTCAAGCTCGGGCCGACGATCGAAAGCGTCGCGAGGCGATTCGGCAAGAGGAAGAGAATCTTACTCGGTTTTGCCACGCCCACCTCACGGAGGGGTCCGATGTGTTTCTCGAGTTTGCGGCAGTCCGCGAGGAGTTTGAGCTCGGCCGCTACCTGGTTCAAAACTCCCCTGAAGAGGGGTACGAGTGGGTTCGTCCCGATGAAAATGAGAAGGATGGCGCTTACCTTCGGTTAGCGCTGCGTCTCCATCACGAAAAGAATCACGCGCTTGCCCTCAGGACGATCGATTTCTTCGAAAAGGATTTCCCCAAGTCGAGCTATCGACGGGAGATGCACTTTCTGAAGGCAAATGCTCGTTTGGCGTTGGGGATGAAGACGGAAGCCGATCAAGACTTCGAAGAAATCCGACGGAACTCGCCAGATTCTCAAGCTGCACTGAGTGCTGGGCTTTACGCTGCCATACGGAATCAGGGGTCAACTTCGCCGCTGCAGGCACTCGATGGCTGGTTGTGGTTGATTCGCCACCACCCTGAGCATCCGAATGCTTGGGTTTTCCACCTCATGGCGGCAGAGAATCTGACGGAACTTCGCCAGACTGAGCGTGCTGCGAAGGAATATCAATGGGTCGCACAAAACGCTCCAGGAAAAATGTATCGAGTGGAAGGGGCCGTAAGGATCGGTGACCTTTTCTATCAGCGTCGCCAGTATGAACGCTCTTTGGCGGCCTACTTCCAGGCGATGAATCGGTTTCCGGACGAGACCACTAAGTTTCCAGCGATCCAGCTCAATCGGGCGGAGTCACTCTACTGGCTCGGGCAATATGATCGCGCCGGTGAGGCTTACCAAGAGTTTATTAAAGCTTACCCCTCGCATCCCGGGGGCTGGAGAGCAGAATACCGCCTGGGTGAAATCTTTGGAAGGAAGTCGGACGTCGCCTCCCAGGATCGGTCGCGTGAACATTTTCTCGGAACCATCAATCGTTATCCGACCAGTCCGGGAGCTGAATTGGCTCGTTTGCGTTTACTGCCGTGTGGGGACCATGGCGGCTTCGACGGATCGACCGCGAAAGATTACCTCACTAAGCGCGTAATCGATTTTGATGGTCGCGGAGAAATCCTGCTCGATCGCTGGAAAGACTATTTAGCACTCTCCCAGGTTCGTTCGATGATCAGCCTGGGCGACCACGCAACTGCGATCGATATCGCAATTAGAAGCGTTGAAGGGGGAGTCCCAACTGAGCCCCGAAAAAGTATTCTCGCGATGTTGAGATCTCTTTTCAGGCGAACGGTCTTGGATCATCTCGCGGCCGGCAGACGTTACGAGGCGCTGAAATTCCACGAAGAAAAAATCAGGGACTTTCCTCTGATTCGTTCCTACCGAGATGATCTTGTGAATCCTGACTACCTTCTCGAGCTTTCGAGCGCAGCGACTGAACTCGGAATGGGGGCTCTCGCGACCTCCTTGATGGACCAATATCATCGTGCTGAAGCGGGATATAGAGGTGGCGAACGCCAGATTGCATCCCAGGATCTGAATCAAGAGGGGAAGAAGCCCCAGTTTTCGCCAGGGCTTGATCTGATTCTCGAAAAGGCGAATCGGGCATGGGTCGAAGCGAAGGCTCTTTGGATGCGCTCCGGATTCGAGGAACCAGGGAAGTTGGAAGCGCTCTTAGCTTCGATCCCTGAAGAGTCGCCACATGCTTATGGCAAGCATGTGCTTCTAGGGGCGTTGAAAGAAAAAACCGGTGTTTCAGCTGAGTCTTTGAATGAACTGGTTCGGGCGCGCTTGTTGATGCCCCCCTCGGAAGTGTCTGTTCCAGGAGAAGTCTATCGGTTGGAAGCATGGATTGGTCGCTTGCAAGAGCGGAGTGGAGATATGCGTGCGAGCTTGGCGACACTGAGTGGGCTGGTGCAGCAGATGACAGCCCAGACGCAAGCTCCGAAACCAGTCGATGAGACGGCGAATGGTGGGGCTTTAGGTCTGATCGCGCAGTTAGGGTCAGGATCGGTCCCGAGCTTGGACGAAATCCTAAGAACACAGGCATCGATTCAAACCCGCCTCGAACGATGGGTAGACGCGAGCGGTACCTGGGGGAAGCTCATTGAACTCACAGAAAAGAAGGCAGCGGATTCCGATACAAAAGAAACATCGCTGCAAGTGGCGGCCCGATATCGGTTCGAACGGGCCCGGGCCCTGACCCGGGCGGGCCGTGCTGGTGATTTGGATGCGGCCAAAGCTGATTTAGATCTCATTATTCAAAGCTCAAAAGACGAGGTTTGGACTCGTCTTGCTCGGGAATCACTTGCGATCGGAGTGGAGGTTGCCTTTCGTTCCATCGCCAGTGATCAGTCGAAAAAAGGTCAGTAATTTAGAGTTTTTGGTTACGAAGTTAGTTTTCGAAAACGTCAGGGACAATGGATTGTCCCAAAGTTCGCCAAGGAGGGCGGAGTTGATATGAGCACAACGATGAATAGCGTAGGGCAGTTGTCGAACCAATCACATGGACTAGGAATGCTCAATCCCATGGGGGAGTCGTCTCTGGGCTCACTCAGTGCAAACGATAGCCAGATCGAATTTGCTCAAGGAAACCTGCCGGCTCACCTCAATACGGGTGATCTCCTGACTGGCGATCGCAGAATGCGTGAGCTGGTTAATCTTGCCCGGACCGTAGCGGCAAGCAAGGCGACGGTTCTGATTCAGGGTGAGAGCGGTACCGGAAAAGAGCTCGTAGCGGCTCTCATTCACGAGAGTAGTACGCGTGGAAATAAGCCGTTTGTCGCGATTAACTGCGCCGCAATTCCAGAAAATCTCTTGGAAAGTGAACTGTTCGGATACGAGCGGGGTGCATTTACTGGTGCCGTTACAGCCAAAGCGGGACGGTTCGAGTTCGCAAACGGTGGAACCATCCTGTTAGATGAAATTTCCGAAATGGATATCCGCCTCCAGTCGAAGCTTTTGCGGGTGATTCAGGAGGGCGAAGTTGACCGGATCGGTGGAAGACGCCCTGTGCCAGTTGATGTCCGAATCGTGGCAACCACCAATCGTAATCTTGCCGATTGTGTTCGCGAAGGAACTTTCCGTGAGGACCTGTTTTATCGGCTCAATGTGGTGAATCTGACCCTGCCACCGCTGCGTGAGCGGATAGGCGATATACGGATGCTCTCCAAGCATTTCTTGAAAGTGTACTCGACTCGCAATGATCGCTCCATTGGTGGGATCAGTGATTCCGCTGTTGCCCTTCTGGATTCCCATGTCTGGCCCGGCAATATCCGCGAGTTAGAGCACGTCATTGAGCGGGCAGTTCTGACAGCGAAGAGCGGAGTAATCGAGGCAAGTGATATTTATATTACTCGGGTCGATACAGCAGTTGATTCGATGAATAGCCGTAAGACGGCCGTCGCTGCGGCGCCTGGCGTTTGGACCCCCGGTACGACCTTGAGTGATATTGAACGGAATGTCATTCTCGCGGCTTTGAAGCACCACGATGGGAATCGGACCCACACCGCGAAAACTCTCGGAATCTCGATTCGAACCCTACGCAATAAGCTTGCGGAGTATCGCTTAATAGGAATTCACGCGTAACACGTGTTGGAGTTGTGAAAAGTGCGGCAGTTTTTACCGGGGGTGTGTGGCTCCTGGTAGGAACTGCCGACCGAGTCTCGAAGAGTTAGGCAGATTTTCTGGGTCCATGGGTTTTTTCCTGCCGGGCTCCAGTCAGAATAGGGATGGAAGTTGGAAGGGAGGTTCGCTTGAGTTCAGGTTTTGATCCGACCATTGGCGCTTTGAACACTGCTCTTAATCTGCGCTTGATGAATCAGAACGTCATTTCTTCGAACATCGCGAACGCTGATACTCCGGGTTACAAGGCTAAAGCCATGGAATTTGAAGGCGCGCTCCGAGCTGCCCTCGGCGTGGAGAGCGGACTGCAGGCTGCGGCCACTGCACCCGGTCATATCACTCATTCTGCAAGCGATCCCATCGATCCAGAAATTTATGACGATCCGAATGGAATCGAGTCTTTAGATGGGAACACTGTGGATCGCTCCGCTGAGATGGCGAAGCTTGCTGAGAACCAACTTCTTTATGACGCTTCAGTCGAGATGCTGAAGAAAAAGCTAGGAATGCTAAAATACGCCATTGGTGAAGGCGGAGGAGGACGCTAATTTATGGACTTCTTCTCATCCATGCGGGTCAGTGCGAGTGGCCTTGATGCGCAGACAAAGCGCATGAACACGATTTCGAGTAACATTGCGAATGCTGAAACCACCCGTACGGAGGAGGGCGGCCCTTACAAGCGTAAGGATGCAGTTTTCGGAGCCGTAACGGATCGCGAGAGTTTCGGGGAAATTCTTGAGAATAACCTCGACGAGCAGGTTCAAGGCGTATTGGTCGAGGATATTGCCGAGGATGTTCGCCCGCCTCGGATGGTTTTCAATCCGTCGCATCCAGA
>CANMSW010000063.1 GCA_947500275.1 Bacteriovoracaceae bacterium
GAGCTTAAGAAGCTTCTCCACGTTGGACCTCCTGAGAGACCCGAGTCTCGCAAGCCCTGTACCACACGGTGAGTCAAAATGGAGCCATTTTGGGACCGGTTCGGAGCTTTTTTGGGGATTCCCTTGGAGAGCAATCGGTCGTTTGACCAAAACTTAGACACCGAGTGCCTAGCCGGGGCCCGGGCCCTTATTTGCGCCGAGCTGAGCGCGAATTTGATCTAAAAAGCTGGTGACGCGCTCTTCATGCCGCTTCACTTCTTCCTTCGAGTTCGGGTCAGGCGAATAGGAGTCGTCGCGAGTAATATAGAGGTGGGCTGGAATTTCTTGGAGAAATCGGCTGGGAGTGCGTGGGACCGCTTTTCCATAGCGTATTCGGGTCTTGGTGCGGGTGATATAGAGTAGTTCTTTGGCTCGAGTGATGCCGACGTAACAGAGGCGACGCTCTTCGCTGAAATCGTGGGCTTCTTCGATGGTCCGACGGTGAGGGAGTAATCCATCCTCGAACCCAACCAGGAATACGACGGGATACTCGAGCCCTTTGGCACCATGTAAAGTGAGTAAAGTGACTTGATCTTTTTCAGCATCGCGCTTGTCTTTGTCTTCAGCCTCGTCTTGAGCTTCAAGCATGAGGCGTGACAAGTACTCCCTGACGAACCCTACGGAATTAGCATGGCCCGCTTCAAGGTCATCGCCGAGGACATCTTCGGTTTTGAGCTGCCCCAGGCCGTTGATGAGTTCATCGATATTTTCCCAGCGTTTTTGGGCTTCGATGGGATCTTCCCACTCTTCTTCGAGTGCCTTCTTCACCCCGATTCGTTCCAGTGCTGATTTGGCCCAGTTGGCAATCGCTGCGGGTTCGAGGGGGGTGCTCTCTAGATTTCGTCGAAGCTCTACGATGAGGTTCCTGAAGTTCAAAACGGAGCCAGCCGTTTTGCCGGCGACCAGACGTACGGCGTCGGGAAGGGCTTCGAATAGGGGCGTAGCATTCTGGATGGCTTGGGCACTTAAGGCTTCCAGAGCAGTCTTTCCAATGCCACGGGCGGGCCAATTGATGACCCGTCTTAGTGAGGCGTCGTCCTTTGGGTTCACGATTAAGCGCAGGTAGGAGAGGGAATCCTTGATCTCTTTCCGATCCAAGAAGGAGAGCGCCCCCACGAGTTTGTAGGGAATGTGATGAAGCCTGAGTGCTTCTTCGAAAAGTCGGGATTGTGGGTTCGAGCGATAGAGAATTGCGAAATCTTTCCAGGGTCTCTTTTGGCGCGTATGGCCTGCGATATTCTCCTGCGCAAGCTTCAAAATTTCGTCTGCGACCGCCTGGGCTTCAGCACGATCTTCTTCAAGAATCAGCTGTTGAATGGGGTGCCCAGCCCCTTTATCCGACCAAAGCTTCTTGGGGTGCCGAACCTTATTCTTTGCGATCACTTCATTTGCCGCTTCGAGTATGGTCGAAGTGCTTCGATAATTTTGGTCGAGTGTGATCACTTTCGCCGTGGGGTAATGGTGAGTGAACTGCAGAATGTGCTGAGAGTCAGCGCCTCTCCACGCATAGATGGATTGGTCGTCATCGCCGACGACGCAAAGATTCTGCTGGTCGCGAGTTAACAGGGAGAGAAGTCCAAACTGAGACGGGTTCGTGTCCTGATATTCATCCACGAGAATATGGCGGTATTTTAGGTTCGCAGCTTTCCGGACGTCCTCGTGGCCCTCGAGGAGTTCGACGCATCTGAAAAGCAAATCATCGAAATCCATCGCGTCGAGCATTCGCAGCTGGTCGAGGTATCGCGGATAGACCTGGGCAACGATTTCGCCATAATCGGGCGGTAGCCGTTTTCCGTCCAAGAAGAACTCTTCAGCTGCGCCGGCAGTGAGGAAGCGGTTTTTCGCTTGGCCAATTTCGAAAAGAATTCGTTGGGGATCGAATTTCCGATCGTCCACTTTGATCGTTCTGAGCGTCTGGCGGACGATATCGGATTGATCGGTTGGATCTAGAATTGAAAAGTTGCGGGAGAAACCAATGCGATCTGCATTTTGTCGCAAGATCTTGACGCAAAGACTGTGAAACGTCGCAATCGTGATCCCGCGGGTCGCTTGGGCCCCTGCAACTTTGGACACCAGGCCTTTCACGCGGTCCTTGAGTTCCTCAGCTGCCTTTTTCGTGAACGATAAACCCAAGATGCTGGACGCCGGAGTGTGCCGCTCGGTGATCAGATGGGCAATCCGATGGGCCATGGTGCTCGTTTTACCGCTCCCAGCCCCTGCGAGGACGAGGAGCGGCCCATTTCCGTGAAGGACGGCTAGGCGTTGGCGTTCATTGAGTTTGGAAAGATTGAGTTGGGCCACGTTCAATCCGGTTAAACGAACCCAAGGAGGTTTGCCAAGGATTGAAGGAGTTGTTTTTCGTGCGGATGGATGATAACGCACTGCAACGTAAAGTGAGGACAGTTTATGCGAAATCAAAAATTCAGAACAGTTTTAGAGGGTTATGTGGCTTTGTTGGGTTTAGCGCTCCTCGGGGCCTGTAATTCTTTGACCGAGTGCCAGCGTTATTTTTCGATCCCAAGTGATGCCCTATCGTGTCAGCGTGGCGCGGATGAAGTGGCCCCCGCTGTGAAAGCTCGCTTTGCGACCCTTCCCGATCAAGATCGAGCCGAAGGAGAGTGCCGCACTCTCTGTGCAGAAGACTTGGGGGGCTACTCAGGCAGTATTGATGGGAACCAAGCCGCAGAGGTGATTGACCTTCAAATGGCCTGCGTGAAGGGCTGCCAGGGACGTCTCTTCTACGAGCGACAACAGCAGCGCGCTGCAGATCAGGGCTGCGAGGAAATCCGCATCGGCGGCGCCATACGCTGCATCTGACCTCTTAAAAATCGAACCGTTCATCAGACCGCCTCTTTCGGAGTGTCCTCCGAGGAGGCGGTACTTTTTTCCGGGTGCACATTTTCCGTCCTACCGTAGACTGGGAAGGGAATGCTGATCACCGAAATCAACGTCCTCATTGTCGATGACGTCAACTCCATGCGGGTAAATATTCGGGAGCTCCTCCGAGGGGCGGGATTTCGCACGGTTCGTGTTGCGAGTAGCGTCGAGGAGGCCAAGCCCTTACTCGAGGCTGAACCCTTTCAGCTCGTCCTCGCTGACCTCCATATGGAGCCGCTGAACGGCATGGACTTCCTTCAGTATGTGCGGGCTCACCCGGTTCATAAGGGCATCGCCTTTGTTCTGGTCACAGCAGAGAACACGAAGGAGCACGTTATCGGCGCCATCACGGCCGGAGTCGATGATTATATCATGAAGCCCTTTACGGCCGTTCAGCTGCAAAATAAAGTCTATGGAGTGCTTCAGAGAAAGAAGGTCATTGGCCTATGAGTGCGCCCATTTCTGCTAAAAAGCCGACCCAATCCGAAATCGATGGTTTTGTGCGGGAGCTCGAGGAATTTGCTTTTAAAGCGGAACAAACTTTGAAGAAAATCGAAGAGGACCTCGAAGGGAATAGGGGCCTTTTTAGCCACTTCTCTGAAAGTATGTTCACGATTCGCGGCACAGCAGTGCAGCTTGGGTTCCCACAAATTGCTGAGATCGCGGAGCTGGGGGAAGAGCTCGCGCTCAAGGGTCAAAGTGCAACGCAACGGGCTCATATTCGCCGGTGCGTTGCTGCGCTTTGGGATGCTCAGACGACGGTAAAATATCTCATCGTTCATCACGATCGGGAAACCGGGGATGAGCAACAAATTCTCATGAATCGCTTACAGGCGATGCTGTCTGCTTTTGGGGGGGCTCGCCCGAAAGTGGACCAGGATGAGATTGAGGCGCTTCTTCGTAACCGGAATTGAAAGTCGTCAGGCTTTTCCGCGGATTCGCTCGACGCGGCTTGCGCGAGAATCCCCACGAAGTTCCGCGCCGAGGAGGATGTCTCCACGTTCTAGTTCTTTCTCGCCCTTTGTTTTCGTCTCAGGCGCTTGCTCGTCGTCCATATCAATATCAACGGGCTTGATCGTCCGATAGCGTGCCCGACGTTTACCTTCTTGCCCGCAGACAAAGAATTCGAGATCTCGGCCCTCTTTGTGGGACGGACTGACAAGACGATACCGTTTTTCGGCCCGAGATCCCGCGAGTGCCGGAAGGATTTGCTCGACGGTTCGATTCGAGCGGGCAATGACCAAGTAGGAGAAGGGAAGGGTCCTGCGATCCAATCCCGCCAGCTGGTCGATTTTTCTGAGGTACGGAGGACGCCACCAGCTTGCCTCATCGTGGCACCAATCATCCTCGGCAGCGAGCGCCCCACAGGATTGATGCCCCATGCACGGGGTGAGCACCTTCAGCCAGTCGAGTCCCTTTTTCTCGCGTAGAGCCAGGATCTCTTTTCGCAGCTCCAGAAGCCTCCGTGACTGCTGTTTGAGGGCAGGTTCCACGAAAATGACCAGTCCCTCGTCCTCAAGGTGGCGCTCCCAGGTTTCGACGAAAGTTTTGGCTTGAATCGAGGCGTCCAGAGGGCTCTCGTTCAAGAAGTAGCTGGTCAGCCAGAGGTGAAACGAAGGGGCTGAACGGGGGAGGAGGGGTTTCGAGAGATCCACGTCGCGATGAAAGGGGCGAACGCTCCAATCACCGAGATCGAGGTGCTCGAAATAGTCGCCGGTCCAGCGAACGCCCATGTCGAGCGTGGCTTTGTCCTGTTCCAGGAGCGCAAAGTTCCCACTCGGGGGAAGTCCGGTCGGGGCGTGTTTTTCACCCGTAAGGATGCCGCAGGCCCCAGTCGCCGGCCCCGCGCCGAGCTCAATCGCGCGGAATGTCTTCATTTTTGAAGTGTCCCAGCGAAAACCCAGTCGGCTGAGTTCAGCCCAAACTGAGGCGACGCGGGCCTGGTTTGCGGGCATGAACGAGAGAAAGTAGGCGAGTCGCAGGTTCTTCGGATTAGAGGAGTCCTTCCAGTAGCGATCGAGGCCCTTGGATTGGATCTCGTCCCGAGAACGTTGCGTTCTCTTCACCTTTTGGCGTTCCTCTTGGTCCTCGTCCTCTTCGTCGGTCGGATCTTCAATCTTCCGATTGAAGAGGTTGGAAAGCTTCTCCACGTGAGGAAGGACCGACCTTTTCAGAAAACGCGGAGAATGGAGGTCCTCAGGGGAGGAGATGAGCTCTTCCTTAACCAAAAACTTGGCCAGAAGGGTTTCAAAGGATTGTCCAAAAGCTTCAGTAAGTGAGACTGGAACGCGCATGAGGTGCTGGGGCCGATATCATGGTTGGCGAGTTGCCGCCAGCAGGATAACCTACGGGCCGTAAGGCGAACTCCATGACAATGCCCCCTGATTCAAAAAGACGAGATTTCTTAGGTTTGGGAGGTCCGGCGGACGCCGGAGGGCGCTCCGAGTTACAAGAGCGCCTGGAGAACCGCATCGCGCTGTTTGAACTGGCAGACCAATGTGGCGTTCCCCATCGACGGCTTCAGGTCTTTCGTCAGGACGAGACCCACCTTCTGCGCCGTTTTTTGGATCAACATCGGGGAGCCAATTGGGAGTCGCCCCTCTGGTTAACGACTGAGGTTGCTTCCTCGGGGTTTGATCGATGGAGCCCCCCACGCGAGAGAGGGGTGAGGGATCGAGAGCTCGCGCTTCTTGAGCTCGCTACGGGTCATGGGTTTCTGGTTGAAGCGACCCTCGAGGGCGCACGCCGTTACCGACTTGCCTGGAGACTCCTCAGTGCTGGGGCTTTCGAGTTTGCCCTTCCATGGGATGTGTCTCTTTCCGAGGGAAGTTGCGCACTGGGGCCGGTGCCGTGGCGAACACATTTCGCAGTTTGCCCGCCCTCGAATCAGTTGGCAGATATCACTCCCGAGTTGGAGCGACTGTCTCTCCAGATCCTCACGGAGGTTGGGGCTACCGGTGAGGGGACCTTCGACTTTTGGGTGGAAGGAGGGCGGACCTTTCTCGCTGATGCTTGGTCAGGGCCGCTTGCGGATTCCCCGTTGCCCTATGAGTTTGAATTGGCCGAGACCTGGTCTTTCGCTGGCTTCGTTTGGGCCATGGATGAACTGACGGCCATTCCTCAGCCGGGTGTGACTCGAAAGTGCGAGGTGGGGGAAGAGGATTTGCCGGGATGGAGTTGGCGGAAATTGCCCCAGCCCGAGAGTCATTCGGACCTTGGGCCGTTAGCGGTTTGCATTGGTCGTTCTTCGCAATTTGAAACAGGGATGGAGGAGTGTGGACGACTCCTGCGAGGACTGAAGATTCATGGAGGGCTTCACGCTGGCTCGGGATATCTGAAAGAAATCTTGGCCCATGAGTGGATCCGAGATGGGATTTTTCATATCCGTTTGCTGGAAGAGGACTGGATTTCTCACAAAGTCCCTCTTTCGCTAGCAAAATTAAACTCTTTGATTTCTAAAGTCATCGATCGAGACGAATTCGATACTTCACGAAGTTATATTGTTGATGGAAAGCGCCTGAGTGCACCTGTAGGCGCAACTTTCTTTTCATCCGACCTGTCGACAGTCGAGCCCCTGGGTGACGAATGCTGGAGGGTGTCGGTAGGGGATCTGACAAGGCTTGTGAGAAAATCGACGCCTGGCGCGCCAATTGGGAGCGGACTCAGGCGTGAGCTGCGAGCTGCCACCTCGGGTAAGGTCGAAAAAAGGGCCGAGTCGCTCATGGATTGGGATGGCGCCCACGTTTGTTTCGTTCGAAGCGCGGGTGCTTTGCTGCCACACGCTGTTCCGCGCGAATGGACCTCACGCTTTCGATGGCTGGTCACCCCGGGCGACTGGGTCTTGGCGGGGCAGCTTTTGGGCGTGACGATCGATGATTGAAGCCCCCTCCTGAGGAGGCTTCGCAGTCTTGCCGGAATAGATCTCCAATGCGACACTCGGAAAAAATGAGGAGCGCTTCATGCCGAGCTATAAGAAAGAAGTGAAGATTCCAGGAAAGACCCAGCAGGAGCTTTATGATCTCGTTTCCGGAAGTGTGGACCGCTTCATGGAAAAGTCTTCCGTGGGGAAGTTTGATATATCCCGTGACCCAGCAAAAAAGCAGATCGGCATCAAAAGTGCGATGTTTAGCGGCACTTTATTCTGCACTGAAGGTTGCTTAAAGTTGGACGCAAGCCTGAGTCTCATGGCGACCCCGTTTAAGTCGAAAATTGATGAAGGCATCGACAAGTGGATTTCTAAGATGTTTGGTTCGAGCTCGAAGTCGTGAGCGCCCGCCCCAGTCCAAATGCAGAGGGACAGTCGGTCATACGTTCCGCTGGCGCGATGGGCTTTGCGACTTTTCTGAGTCGCATTTTGGGCCTCGTCCGAGAGCAGGTCTTTGCCTATTTGTTCGGAGCGAGTCACGCCACCGATGCTTTTCAAGTCGCGTTTCGAATCCCGAACCTTCTGAGGGATCTCTTTGCTGAAGGCGCAATGAGTGCCGCGTTGGTTCCGGTGTTTACGCAAGTGCGCGAGGTGGAAGGGCCACGTCGCGCTTGGCGGGTGGCCGGTTTGGTCTTTCGGGTCCTTTTTGGAGCGGTCGCAGTTTTGGCGCTGCTGGGTATGGCCGTTGCGCCCTGGCTTGTTGATGTTTACGCCAGCGCATATCGCAGAATCGAAGGGAAGTATGAGCTGACAGTCGAGATGACTCGGCTATTGTTCCCGTTCTTCCCGATGGTCGCAGTAGCTGCCGCTTTTATGGGGGTTTTGAACGCGTGCGGCCGTTTTTTCATCCCAGCCTTCTCATCTGCTCTGTTTAATCTTGTCTCCATTGTCGTTGGGTCCACTCTCGTCGTTCTCCTTCCGAAATATACTGACCTTCAGCCCATCATGGGGATGGCCATTGGTGTCCTTGCGGGCGGAATGGTTCAGCTTCTTTCTCAAGTACCGTCCTTAAGAGACGTTGGATATCGCTGGCAGCCGCGGGAGCAAGGGGAGCCTGCCTGGCACCGCGATCCGGCGTTGCGACGGATGCTTCTCTTGATGGGGCCAGGGTTTCTTGGGCTTGCTGCGACGCAAATCAACGTCCTCATCAATACGGTTTTGGCAACCCAAGCGGTAGCCGGTGCGGTGTCCTGGCTGAACTATGCCTTTCGTCTGATGCAGTTCCCGATCGGGATCTTTGGGGTCTCAATGGCGGCCGCCACTCAGCCCGCAGTTGCGCGGTTCTGGGTAAAGAAGGATGCCCAAGGAGTTGCTGATCAGTTGGATCGAAGTCTGAAACAGGTCTTTGCACTCAATTTACCGGCCTCTGCGGGTCTGGCTTTTCTGGGAGTTCCGATCATTTCCCTTTTGTTCGAGTACGGTCGGTTTCGGCCCTCGGATACCGAGGCGACCGCAATCGCATTAGCTGCATACGCAGTGGGTCTTTCAGCTTACTCGGCAGTGAAGGTTTTGGTGCCCGCTTGTTACGCAATTGGGAATACGCGCTCGGCTGTGCTGTCGAGCTTGATATCGATTGCGACGACCGTATTGTTGAACGTTTGGATGGTTCGTTGGCTGGGGCATGCAGGGCTGGCGCTGGGGACTTCGATTGCTGCCCTGCTTAATGCGACCTATTTGCTTTACCGTCTCCGTTCCCTCTTGGCGGCCGAAGGAGGTCAGTTTTCGCTTCGGAGCGTGGCGAGAGGTTTCGCTTTGCACTCCCTTCTTGCCCTGGGGATGGGGGGGGTGTGTTGGATGACTTGGAAGTGGGGTGTTTTGCCTCTCGAAGGGACACTTCTTGAGTGGTTGGGTTCTTCTGGAGCCCCGCTGCTGGCTGTTCGAGGAGCTGGTGTCGCATTTCTAGTTCTCGAAGGAGTTGCCCTTTTGGTGGTCCTGGCTCGGGTCCTGAATGTGTCCGAGACTTTGGATGCGGCTCACTTTTTTTGGTCTCGAGTGAAAAACAAGCTGAAGCGCCGCCCGATTCAAGGGTAGTCTTTGAGTCAGAGGAACTTACTTCATGGCCGCAACTCGTCGCGAAACCGTTCGACTTCTTTGTAAAAGCATTGTGACTCGGCTCGAAAACCAGCAGGCGATCGCGTTTCCTCCTCGTCTTCGGCAGATCGTTGCCGATGATGTGAGTAACCTCGTGGGTCCTTACATCATGACTGACGAAGACATTCGCAGTCGTGCGCTCGAAAAAATGGGAGCATCTAAGGAGACTTTGTCCGACTCGGCATCGACTGAGACCGACCAGTTCCGCGCTGCAAAAGCTGTAGTGCGTTCAGGCTTCGGGGACGATGAGTTGAATGGTCTCTACTTTCAGAAGCCTCTGAAAGTGGTTGCAGGGATGATCACTCAATATTTCATGCGTTCGTCGAATATCGATGAAGTTTATGAATCGGACGACGATATCGAGAAGAAAATCGTTGAGATGGTTCAGCGCTTCAAAGAATCCGATATGCACTGAGCTTCGAACGATTCTTATTCAAAAGGCTCCTGAGGGTATCCTCAGGAGCCTTTTCTTTTTTAAGCGTCTGATGACGAGCAGGCTTGATCAGAGCCCTTGCGAAGCAAAGACGCCGGCCACTTGCGTGCAAACTTGCCGTGAGAAGATCTGCCGGCAGGCCTGAAGCGTGGCGTCCTTGTTTTGCACGAAGGTGGCGCGCTCGGTCAGGTATTGGGTGAGTGTAATATACATCAGCTGCTCTGCCCGCTGGTTACCTAGAAGTTGGGTCAGAAGGTAGCCCGTGTGCCCAGGGATGGTGGAATTGATGTGCACGAAGCAGTTGTCGTTCTTGCGGGAGCTGCAGGGTTCGGTAGTCGCGAACTTCTCTGCGACCGTCCGGGGATAGGGTTTAGTTACCACTTTGCCCGTCTCATCTCGGTAGCTCGCTGTGAGAGATCCTGGGTTCTTGAGGTCTCGAATCGCAGTTCGAGATCCTGGCTTGATGAAGAGCTGCGTGCCCATGGTCCATTCGCCGGAGTTCTCGATCATGGTGCCAAAGTAGTCCGCATAGGCCTCGTTGAGCGCCCCAGATTCACCGAAGTAGACGAGGTCGGCGGTCGAAGAAATCACTCCGTGAGTCATTTCGTGTCCTGCCACATCGAGGGCAAGCGTGAAGTCACCGGTCTCATCGCCGTCGCCGTCCCCGTAGGCCATCATTTGGTTTTCACTGTCCCAGAAGGCGTTGTCGAACCGCTCGCCAATATGCACAACCGCGACTACGTCTGAATTGCGGCCGTCGATTCCGTCCCTTCCGAA
>CANMSW010000064.1 GCA_947500275.1 Bacteriovoracaceae bacterium
CCTTGCACTCCCAAATCAAAACCAATCCAATTCCCGTAACTCCCCGGCAACGAGAGGAGCTGGGCTTGAGTGATATCGAAAATTTCGTCCGTCGGAATCGTAATGTTCCCACCCCGCCTCCGAATCAGCTTCACGCTGCCCCCCACTCGCAAGTCACGAGTCAAGAGCGCACGACTTCCACGCCGGGTGCGATTGAGTAAAGAGTACCCCACTCCGGCTTGGACCCCGGTCGTCGTTTTAAAGAGATAATCAACCTCAGGCATCACCGGGTTCTCGATGCTCAACCCCACTTGTTGGTCGATTAAAACGCCTAGACCGAATCCGGGAAAGATCAACGAGGGCGCCGCTTGCGAGCGCAGCGAGAGCCGTTTACCCATCAAGAGGTTCACGGTCTCAGAAACGTCTCCCAACAGGGTCAAGTTCCCATCGAGGTATTCACCCACCAAGTCGTTTGCCACATGGAGATCGAGCGAAAGCGGCTGAAACCGAACCTGGCGAACATCGGCTAATCCTGCTGGATTCAGCCACAGAGCGTCCTCATTGGTCGCAAGAGCAACCGACGTGCCGCCCATCCCCATCATGCGGGTACTCCGGTAAAGCTCTTCAAGCTCTGCAGCAGAAGCGCGATGAGTGGGCGCGATCAAAATCAAAATAGAGATGAGTAATTGGAGAGTCGACCTCATGGGGTACCCGTCCAACCACCGATCAGGGCTCCGTTCACGAAGCCCGCGATTCCAGATGCAGCGCACCTCACCTTGTCGTCAAGCGTCGTCGTCGCATCGGCGGTTGCGCAGAATGCGCGGTCCCTCAAGGCCATCAAGCAAGGATGCTGGGAATCCGTTCCACGGCACTCGTCGGCGGCAAACGTACATCCGTTCCCCTCGTAGTCAGCTCCACCTGACAGTGTGAGGTCGATTCCTTGACAGGCGGCATCACAAGCATCGTCCAGTAAGTCGCCGTAAGTATCGGCAATAAATTGGAGCGTCGGAGCCACCGAATCCGGAGTCATCGACGCGACTTCGTCAATCCCTTCAACCATCGTCACTGCTGCGCCAGCCCACCCACAGGCGGTTTCATCGATATTCGCTGGATCATTCCAACCCGCGCCCGAGGCAGACGCCGCCCCTAGTCGCCGTTGTCGCTCAAAAGTCGTGGGATCAGGGTCGGCTTTCACCGCTTGAACCTGGCCCAACGTCTGCATCGACAGAAAAAGCTGAACGAGCCGGCTTTCCTCTTCTCGATCTGATATCAAGAGAGAACCCGGATTCCATTCATCCACCGTAAACTGATTGGAGATCCCAATCGTCGTTCCAGGCTTGATGATCGTCATGAGTCGATCTTGAGCTGAAAATCCTGAAGTGTATTTTCTCTCGAGCTCTTCTAGATCACTGTCATAGAAAACTTCCGTCAACGTCTTCCAGAGGCCCGTCGTCAACCCATCCGCATTCTCACTGATCAACAGCGTGGTCGTTACGAGATTGGGCATCCCTGCATCGCAGGCAAGCGCACTGGCATAGAGTTGGCGAGCTTCGTTATCGACATATTCAGAAAGGACGAGGTCATCGATGACCGATGAAGCTTCATCACAGTCACCTTGATTCAAGGCCGCAAGAGCACGCGTTTTTAAAGAGTCGCGTCCAGCCTCAGAATCAATCGTCTCCGTCGGCGCGCAAGCGGCAACCCCACCTAGAAGGGCAAAGGTCAGCGCCACAGCCGCAGAGCGCCGAATCCAGAAACTCTTACTCAACCAGTCGATACCCTGGCCCACAAGCACTCCTTGCTCGCATTCAAACAGATCGTCCTGATCTGTGACTTATTCGCTGACTGGCTCGATCGAGATCATGCTTCAACTAAACGCACGAACCTCTCGCAACCCTTCCGCAGTGTTTCAAGATTTGCCGCAAAGCTAATCCTGATGCAGCCTGATCCGCCAAACGGATCCCCAGGAACTACTGCCACCTTCCCATCGCTCAAAAGCCTTTCGGAGAACTGCCCGGAGTCCTCCCCCGTGCGACATGCCCCTCGAACATCCACCCAGGCGTAAAAAGCACCCAGCGGTGAGAACACTCTTAGTTTGCCGCTTTGCCCCAGGATTGCCAACACGAGATCCCGTCGTTCACGGTACTGCCGAATTTGATCGGCAAATGTCTCCTCAGGTAAATCTAAGGCGGCAAGACTTGCCCACTGAGCGACCGAGTTAATCCCCGAGGTGGACTGCCCCTGCAATGTCACCAACGAAGATTGAATCGAAGGGGGCGCCACGGACCAACCCACACGCCAGCCCGTCATTGCCGCCGACTTGGACAAACCGTTCACCGTGATCACGCGATCACGAAGCTCAGGGCAGGCCTCCAAAAAGGAGCAAAAGGCGACATCACCGTAAACAATCCGATCGTAAATCTCGTCACTGATCACCCAAAGATCCTGAGCGAAAGGTGACTTCAGAATAATATCACCCAGTCTTCGGAAGTCGTTGCGTGAATACATTCCGCCGGTGGGATTCGAGGGCGAGTTTAAAAACAAAATGCGAGCCCTAGTGCCCGAACTCGCACAGTTTTGAAGCGCCTTTTCCAGCTCAGCAGCCTGAAGGATATATCCCTCTTCAAAGAGCGTAGGCAGAATCATCGACTTACCGCTCGCAAGCTTCGCCATCTCCGGATAACTCAACCAATAAGGGGCAGGAATCAGCACCTGATCCCCTTCATCAACCAACGCTAACAAGGACTGAAAGATCGCTTGCTTCGCACCGTTCGTCACAACGATATCTGCCGCAGTCCAAGGATGCACGGCTTGCAAAGAAGGCTGCTGAGCATTTATACGGGCCGCTATTTTGGCACGGAGTTCAGGAATCCCTGCAGCAGGCGTGTATTTTGAACGATTTTTTTTAATCGCGTCGATCGCAGCTTCTTTAGCTGCCTCCGGGACATCGAAGTCAGGTTCTCCGGTGGTGAGATTGACGACATCCTCACCTTCGGCTCGCATCTTTTGAACCAGGGCATTCAGGCGAAGCGTCGCGCTCTCGGATACGCCTTCCATCCGACGGGCGGGAACAAATGCGGATTTGGAAAGACCAGATTGAAAATTCATCACCCATTACCTCGTCCGCAGGAACGGAAAATCAGCCGCGATGAACGCGGGGTATTTTTCTCTTGAGCCTCTCAACAACCGTGGGAGGTACGTAGGAAGAAATATCTCCACCGTAGTTGAAAAGCTCTTTGATCATTGTCGAACTTACAAAAAACAAATTCTGCCCGGTCATCATGAAGACCGTCTCGACGCCGGGATGAATCTGCTTATTCATGCTCGCCATCATAAACTCGTATTCAAAATCACTCGCAGCTCGTAGCCCCCGAACCACAGCTGAAAAGCCATGATCACGTGCATAATCCATAATCAGTCCCGACCAGCGATCCACTTTCACATTCGGTCGATCCTTGACGACTTCCCGAATCAACTCGACGCGTTCTTCCGGAGTAAAAAGTGGCTCCTTGCGTCCAGTTCCAGCGACGACGATCGTGACCTCTGAAAAGAGATTCAAACTCCGATCCAAAATATCGAGGTGACCATTTGTAATTGGATCAAATGATCCGGGATAAATCGCCCGTACACCCTTCTTCGATGCACCAGTGGGTTGGGAACGGTTCGACAGGGGCGTCATTCGAAGTCCTCAGAAAGGGATTCTTCCGACTCATCCTGAGAGGCCTCAGAAGATCTCTCTGAATCCCCTCCACTTTCGGAGTGTCGGTAAGTGGTCAAGATACTTTCAGCGTAAAGTTTCTCGCGAATTTTGACAAGGAAGCCCCCATCGACTTGATCCGGGAGCTCCTTCGACTCCGATTTTTTGGAGCCCCACTCTAAGCAAACCACCGCGTCAGCAGAAAGAAGCTCTTTCCAAGGCGCCTCCTCAAGAAGTCGCCGCTCCCAGCCTGCCGCATAAGGTGGATCCGCAAGGACCACATCATACGGGCCCTCACTGACTATTTTTGACCAAGCTTGCTCTACGGGAAGGGTAAGGATTCGAACGCGACGCCTCAGCTTCAGGTCTTCGCAGTTCCGCTCGAGGACCGAAATCACTTGGCGATGATTTTCAACACAGACCGCATGAGCGGCCCCACGCGAAAGAGCCTCGAACGCGAGCGCTCCGGATCCCGAAAAAAGATCGAGCACGCGCGCGCCAGGGATCCAACTCTGTATAGAATTAAAGAGTGCCTGCCTCAGGCGTGCCTGGGTAGGGCGGGTCACGCCGGCCCCTGCAGGGGTTCTCACTAAACGTCCGCGAAATTCTCCACCGGTGATGCGAAGCATGCCCAATGGCTTCCCACGGGTGCCCCCGGGACCACAAGGTCAGACCCAGAAACCTTCACGGGTTCTCACGCAGCGGCATTTTTTCGAGCGGATCGTCCAACGGGAATTTTGAACTCCGTTCCATCTGCAAGGCTCAGATGCAGGAAGTTGTCATCAAATCCGATTGTAACTTCCTGACCATCCATCTCGTACTTAAGACTTAAAGTCATCGACCCCGACAAGGTCATACTCAACGATCCATTTCCACCCGGCCGAGACGACTGAGATAGGGGAGTAATGGGCTGACCTGTCGCTCTGCTGAGGGTAGGCGCCTCGGGCACAAGCTTGGGTACAAAGGGTCCCTTGGCTTCCATAACCGCGGCCGCGGCAACCTCTTCAACGGGGTCACCAGGGAGTACGCCTTCAGACATCGGATCTACAGAAGCAGCCACGATCTCGGGTTGATAATCGGACAAGATGCCCCCGGAAGCCTCTTCGACTTCGATCGCCCCTAGAGTCTCTTCAAGTGGGGCATCAGTATTCGCTGCGCCAAAGTCGACCTCTTGCACGACCTCGGTCCGCGAAACAGTCTCTGCTCCTTCAGAATCGGTCACCGACTCAGAAACAGCTACTACTGGGCTCGCAGCGACCGGAGTAGACATGGTGTTCTTGATCCGCTCGATCTCGGCCATAATGTCATCAATCTCGTCATGCGTTTCGGCCTCTACACGAGCAACATCGCTTGGAGTCCCATCATTTGACGAGCCTGAATCCGACGAACCATTTTGGGCTTCAGCCATGAACCCTCCGAAAAAAGGTACTGCGTTTCCACATTTCGTTTCCACACTTCGACTTCACTCCCAGTGTTTCGGCAGCCCCCCCCTTCAACTTAAGAGAAATCTTGATAACTTGAAGCACCGCACACTCACACTAAAACTCCGAGCCCCTTAAAATCGGGAGGATGGGCTTCTCTTTCAACCCCGTGCTCTTTTTTGCTCGCCAAGACTTTTTCGGGACTGGTAGCTTCCAACTCTCCAGGACAGATTCGACAAGATTTTGACACTTCAGGCGGCAGCGGGGCCGGTGAAGCACTTTTAACTTTTCCCGTGAGCGTTGTAGCGTGTGGGGCGGACATCCGAATGGATCGGGGTGAACTCTCAAATTGGCTTTTAGGGGGAGACCTTGGGAACTCGCACGCGCTCCCATCGACCACGCACGCGTCGACGTCATTCGACCTCGAGGAACTCCTCGAGACGCGACCCAAAAAACAATCCGCAAAGGTTTCGATTCCTGAAATCCCCGCAGACAGCTTGCGGGTGACTCCGAATGGTCTCACTCGCGCGAAGGTTTCACCGCAGCAAGATCCAGCGATCCTTCCGAAAAGTCAGACTGGGGCAGCAAACCCATCAGTCAGAAACTCCTTAGCCGAAACCCTTCAAGTTCTTGCTCAAGCAGGCACATTGGGGAGCTCGGGTCGTTCTGAAACTCCATCCGGCATCGTTTCTGCCCTTTTTGAACTCTTAGGTCGCATTCGAGCCGAACTGAGAGAGAGCACGCTGAACTTACTCCAGCTCAATCCCACTCGCCGAGAGGCCATCGTTGAGCACTTAGAACGGCTTGCTGGGCAGACATCTCCATCGAGCTCAGAAGGTTCTAGCACGGCAGGAAGCAGGACTTCATTATCCGCACTTCCCTTGGATCAGCGACTGAGGAGCTGGATTGTTGGCCCGCTAAGCCCGACTCAAGAAGTGGCTCTCGACGCTTATCTCGAGGAGCTTTCCTTACTCTGTCTGGGACAGGCACTCGTTCTCAAAGTTTGGTCCAATCAAGGGCTTCGGAAATGGTTCCCCTCCTGCCTGGCCCAAATGAACTGGGCGCTCTCGAACGCACTTAAAAACCATGTTCCCTATGGCCGCGAGGGCTGGCAGATCACCAGTCGGACCATTTACTCCTGGTACAATCCAAGTCCCGGTCTTCAGCGCGAGATCTGGCACGCGATTGAGAACTTAGATCTCACCCAGAACGATGGCCCTACCCTGCTCGGCGCGCTTCTCGCTCAAGCGCGAAAAAAGCATTCCGCCCTTCCAATCGCCCGCGAGTTCACAAGCTACGATGGTCGGTTTTTTGAAAACCTGTGGCCCACTCTAAAATCTTTTGGATTCGACCCTGACTCTTCCGATGTGGCCGGGACGCTTCAACCTCTCCGCCGCCGGAAAAAAGTCTTCTCACCCACCCTTCGGGATGGTGCACTGGTGCGGACGGGCCCCGAAAACCTGGACTGGATTGGCGTCGAACAAAATCCATTTCTCTTAATGGTCGTTGAGCTCTGCATGCTCTGGAAGGGTCCGTCTGCTCCCCCTCTTTGGACCTTCGGAACCGGACTAGAGTCTCATTCTCGCGAACAAATGTCTTTGCGTCTGGGGCAGCCTAGGCCTCAGGGCCAGCTCATGACACCCAAGCTCACGCTTCATTCGTTGATTGGAGAAGCGGAGTCTTGCGATTTAGCCTTCGTTCTCGAAGAGAGAGTGATTCGCTCCAATTCGCGCAGTCTCGACGCGCAGCGCCTTCGCGAGCAAGTCGAAGAGTTCCAACACTTCAAACGAGTCCGCTCCCCCGGCACATCCCAAGGGGACCTCCAAGCCTGTATTGCGCTCTCCAAACTCCGTCCAGAAGGGCTGATGGTTTGGGCTCGGGAAGAAGCACTTTCTGAAACTGATGGCAGGGAAGCTCTGACTTACCTTCTTGAGCGTGGCCGACTCCTCGCCGAATGGAACTTCTCGGGGGTCCAATCGCAAGCAGCAAGCGAGACTAAGGTTCTCCCGAAACACCTCTACATTTGGGTTCGGGAGTCGGACATTCAACTCCGCCATGCTCATCGCCCTATGCGGATTTCCGTTCAAGGGTCAATCAAGTCCTTCTCGGAGCTTTCGCTCCTCATTCAAGATTCGTTACTCGCAGGTGCAGGAAAAGCCCTGCAACCGACCCTCATGACTCGCACCTGGCAGGTCCTCACTCAGTTGAGCCCGTCGACTCAGAAAGAATGGAGCGAAAACTGGCCCGAGCCGACTGGCCCTGAGCAGCTGCAAGAAATCACGCGACTCCGGAGCGTCTCTCTCCCCTTGGCCCAGATTGGCACTGTCCGTGTTGCGCACAGCCTATTACCTTCGACTCCATTCCCAGCAAAGTCTCTGAGTGGCGCTCCTTTGGATCGTTCTGATTCAAGCAGCCTCTCGGGAATCCTTCTCAGAGCCGTCACGAAAGAGGGAGAGCGCCGTATTCGCGCGGACTACTTATCGTCCTTTAAAACTCCGCGGAGCCCCAACGAAACGCTCCCTCTTCAAGGTGCCTTCCATTTATTGATTCCAACGGACGAGGCGCGTTTGGCGCCACTCATCTCGTGGCTTGAATCAGCTCATGTCCGACGCTGGCTGGATCATCTTGCAGAACGCAAAGGGGATCGTTGGATTCTCACGGAACAAATCGTGAAGTACATTCCCGTGCCAAGACAACTCTTGCGAGTTCTTGGTTTTACGTCTGACCTCCGGCAAACCCTGGACTTTCCTCTCCCTGCTCACTTTTGCGGTGAATGGGAGTCCACGTGTCAGCAACTCGCCTCTCGGCCAAAGGTCGTGCTCGAGAAAGTTCGGAACGAGGCCCTGCGTCGCGGCCCTCAAAGCGCTGAAATGAACGAACTCAAGGCGTTAATCTTTGTTCGTGCATCTCAGACGTTGGCTCACTTCAGAAGAACAACCGGACAAATGCAGGGAGTGATCGGCTCAGAGGGGCAGATTCATTGGCGCGAACTTTTTAATGTTCTTCCGAAATCTGAGTTCACCCCCATGGCGAGCCATCCCATGATTCGCCTCACCGGGACGCTCCCCCCCCAAGTCACGATCGCGCGCTGGGAAAAAGTTCGTGTACCAACCGCAGGAATTCTTCTGTCAACCGAAGCAGGATTTCATCTGCATCTCGGATGCGATTCGCCGCGAATGCTTGAAATGATCTGGGATCAACTGGGTGCGCTGAAACACCCAACCTGGGCAGAGCTGGCGCCTTGGCTAAGACTCCCAAGAACTCCGGAGCGAATTGAGCAGATTGCGAATGACCTTTTGCAGGCCTGGCACGAGCAAAGTGCGAGGACCCAGCAGATACAGGAACTCATCGAAGAGTGCTTAAGCTTTTGGGCTCCTGTCGTACCAAGAACCTAAAAATCGACTCGGTCAAAGGCGCTCAAGCTGTCCAAGAGATGAACATCTGTTCAGCCCGCCCTGAAGTCGATCCCGTTCCTCACCCGTAGTCCCGAAATTGAGTCTAATTTTAAATTAATAATTTCGAGTACTTACAAACCAGGCCCAGGCTCACCGGACTTGGCACTCACTCTGCATTAATCGCTCACCATGAAAACGTGGAAAAGGATCATACCATCCAAGCTCACCCTGGACACGACGACCGCAATCGCAGCGGCGCTCGTATTCCTTTCCGCTGCCTGCGGAACAGAGTCTCCTGCAGACCCAGCAGTTGTGGCGGGGTCGAAATCCACGCAGATCACAGAATCCACACCACCTCCGAGCAACAGCACAACTTCCGCCCAGGCATCCACGAACGATGGAGTGTTAGCGGCAATCCAAGGAACCTATCAAACGACGCTGCAGAAGACAGTCGACGGACGAACCGTTACTCAACCGCTCGAGTTCACGATCGGACAACAGGTCGTCGACGGCGTGACCTGGCCGACGATCGACGTGAGTTCTTCGGGAGAATTAGGCACCCTCAGTTTTGGCTCATACTTGGCTTGGGAACTCTACGCGTATGGAACCACTTACGCTTTGGTCACGCCCGCCACTCGTCAGACGGCGCTATCAGAAGACTACACTTCAGCGATCGAGCTGCTGCTGACGATTCGCAGCGACTCCGCCAGCTCCAAAACTCTTGTCCCGGCACAGTCTGTGATTCTCATCAAGGACTGTGGGTTTTTCGAAAGCGTTTTCGCCAGCTGCTCCAATCTTTTGGATGAAGCAAGCTTCAGCGGGAACTCTTTCATAAAGCTCTGACCTCCCACCCAGACCATCCCCCCGAGGCTTCGCGGTCGAACCGGGACCGAGGCTTCTCCCATTCCCAAAAGCGGGTCATCCAGAGTCCTCAAGACTCAGATGGCCCGCTTCCTTTTTGTCGCCCCCTTTTTTGTCTAAGCCTCACGACTTGCCGGCACTCGCACCAGGGACTAAACTCAGAACACTGATGAACGCCTCACCCAGTGATTCCCAAGATCGACCCACCTCGCATGCGCCTCTTCCGCCGAGCTTCTTGCAGGCGCGGCTTGGCTGGCACGAGCGCGAACTTCAACTAGAAAACTTTCGACTCCTCTTTCGACTTCAATCCCTGCACCGACTCACACTCGAATGGCTGCACGCCTTTCCCCTAGCGGCTGATCCCACAGCGTGGATCAAGTCCCTTGCTTTCCCTTCTCGCCTCAAACTTTCGCCGGTCGATGCACTTCAAACCTTGGAGTCGCTTTCCTTTGAACTCTTAGCGGACGCCCTCCTGGATGAGCGCCAAACCAGTGATACACTTCAGCGATTCCACGAACTCACGTGGAAGATCCACCTCTCAACCCTCGGTGAAATTCTAAAGCGCAACCGGGATGCGCCACTCGAGCACCATTCCCGAAGTGCAGGAAGGAAAGCAGCGGAATTTTTTCTCAAAAGACACCGCCTTTCCGGGAGCACAGTCGAACCCAGCACCCTGACGACCTGGCTCAACAACCACGAAGTCTGGATCGGTACCAGTCCGTCTCAACCTTGGCCAAAAATGGGGTGCTTTCTTCC
>CANMSW010000065.1 GCA_947500275.1 Bacteriovoracaceae bacterium
ATTTAAATTGGTGGCTGAGGGCGGGATCGAACCGCCGACCTGCGGGTTATGAATCCGCCGCTCTAACCATCTGAGCTACCCAGCCGACCGACTTGATTGTCTAAAGAGTCCATGCTTCTAACCTCGAAATCGGGATCGATCAACCCTCTTGTTACAGGTATTTACGCCCCCCTGTGCGAATCCCCAATCGGGGGAACATCTCCTCTTGTCGCCACATTCGGGCCGTGTTGAATTCCTCCAAGCTTTTGAAAACTGCCTGAAACTCTTAAGAAACATGACGAACTCGGTCGATTCCGCTGCCTCTGAAATTGCCGTCCGCCCTTACCCCCGGCCTGGGGAAGTGGGGGGGCGCCTTTTGCGGAAAATCGTGTCGTTCCTGAGAAAACAATCCTTAGATCTTCCGCTCGCAACGCCGACTGTGCTTGCGTGCTCGGGCGGGCTCGACTCCACGGCTCTCCTTCTTCTCGTGGCAAAGTACGGCCGCAGGATTGTCGCCCCCGGTGCCCGGCTTGAAGTCCTTCATGTGAATCACGGGTGGCGGGCGAGTGCCTCGGACGGGGACGAAGCCTTTGTTCAAAGCTTGGCTCACGAATTTCAGCTCCCCATTCATGTGCACCGCGCGCAACCTCCCGCGCAGAACGATCCGTCCTCCTGGGAAGATCACGCGCGCAAGATTCGCCAAAAAGCGTTTGATCAATGGCTCGAGCAAAATGCGGGCGGTAAGATTTTGACAGCTCATCAGGCCGACGATCGCCTTGAGACTCTCCTTTGGCGAATTTTCACGGGAACGACCGACACGCACGGCGCTGGGATTTTGCCCCTTCATGGCGCGCTCGTCCGCCCGTTGCTCGACTTGCGTCGCAGCGAGCTTCAAGCGTTCCTTGAAGAAGAGGGACGTAATTGGCGGAAAGATCAAACCAATGACGATCCGTCTTTCCTGAGGGTTCGGGTCCGCCAAGAAATCCTCCCGCGCATTGAAGAAGTCTTTCCTCGAGCGGGCGAGCATTTGCTTTCCATGGCGGATCAAGCGGCTCAGTCCGCGCGGTCCGCGTCCATCGCGCCCGATTTCGAGCAATCGGCGTTAGCTCTTTTTTGGGGGGGCGCTGGACTTTCTCTCAGGCGTCCCCATGTAATGAACATGCTCGAAGTTTTACGCGGGGCGAAGACGGGGAGCGTTACCCTTCCTGAAGGGTGGGTTTTTCGGTCTGAACCCAGTGGGGGCGCCGAGCGCTGGATTTTGGAGCGCGGGCAAGCTTCCCGGGGAAAAGGTTCGGCGAACGGCAATCAGTAAGTGACCGAAAGTCCAAGTTTTTTTAGTGTTTAAAAAAGAGGTCCGGTTTGACCCTGAAAAAGCCGACATGGTAACCTGAATCAGGTGAATTCATCGGGGTAGTCTGCAGGGAACTTTGGGAGATTCCACCATCATGAAGACAAATCCAAAAACGATCGCGCTGTGGCTGATTCTGGTCCTTTTATTTGTGAGCTTATTTAAAGCTCTCGATACCGGTAATCGCGCGCGCAAAGAAGTCCGCTTCAGCGAGTTTGTCCAGATGGTGAAGGGGGGCAAAATCGCGGACGTCACGTTCAAGGCGGAAGACAGTATCGTTGGCACGCTGAAGGAGCCCGCAGCAGACGGCAAGAAGCAGGTCGAGACGGTGGGCGACACCGCCAATCCAAAAATTTACGAAATGCTGGTCGAGAACAATATCTACCCCAATTTCGACCGCACCGAAAAAACGCCGATGTGGCAGCAGATGTTCATTTCCTGGTTTCCCATGCTGCTGCTCTTCCTCTTCTTCTTTGTCTTCATGCGCCAGATTCAAGTGGGCGGCGGTAAGGCCATGTCCTTCGGCAAGAGCCGTGCGCGCATGTTGAATGAGTCGGACCATAAAGTGACGTTCAAAGACGTCGCGGGTTGCGATGAAGCAAAAGAAGAGCTGGTCGAAATTGTCGAGTTCTTGAAAGATCCGAAAAAATTCACGCGCTTGGGTGGCCGTATTCCTAAAGGCGTTCTCTTGATGGGCCCTCCGGGGACCGGTAAAACCCTGCTCGCTAAAGCAGTCGCAGGGGAAGCCGATCGTCCTTTCTTCTCGATCTCGGGTTCCGATTTCGTGGAAATGTTTGTCGGCGTCGGTGCTTCGCGTGTTCGTGATTTGTTTGAGCAAGGGAAGAAGCATAAGCCTTGTATCATTTTCATCGATGAGATCGATGCAGTCGGTCGTCACCGTGGAGCGGGCCTTGGGGGCGGACACGACGAGCGCGAACAGACATTGAACCAGTTGCTGGTTGAAATGGACGGGTTCGAAGGGAACGAAGGCGTGATCTTGGTGGCTGCAACCAACCGCCCTGATGTTCTGGATCCAGCTTTGTTGCGTCCAGGTCGCTTCGATCGTCGCGTGGTGGTTTCGGCTCCAGACGTTCGGGGCCGTGAAGAGATCCTGAAAGTTCACACCCGTAAAACCCCGATGGTTCCAGGGCTCGATTTGTCGTTGATTGCTCGGGGCACGCCGGGGTTCTCCGGGGCTGACCTCGAAAACTTGGTGAACGAAGCGGCGCTGATGGCTGCTCGCATCGGGAAGAAAATGATCGAGCTGGTGGACTTCGAAGAAGCCAAAGACAAAGTGCTGATGGGCGCTGAGCGGCGGAGTTTGGTGCTCAGTGATGCCGAGAAGCGCACGACGGCCTACCATGAAGCAGGACACGCTTTGGTCGGGAAGTTCATGCCGGGCACGGATCCGATTCATAAAGTGACCATCATTCCTCGGGGAATGGCGCTCGGTGTGACTCAGACCCTCCCTCGGGAAGACCGTTTGAATCTGTCGCGCGACAAGGCCGAGAATAACATCTCGTTCTTGATGGGCGGACGGATCGCCGAAGAGCTGATTTTGAATCAGAAGACGACGGGCGCTGGAAACGATATCGAACGCGCGACTGAAATTGCCCGCCGCATGGTTTGCGAGTGGGGAATGAGCGATGTGCTCGGGCCTCTGACCTTTGGTAAGAAAGAAGAGCAGATTTTCTTGGGCCGCGAGATTTCGCAACACCGCGATTACTCGGAAGCGACTGCACAGACGATTGATCGTGAGATTCGGGACATCGTTGATCGCAACTACCGTCGTGCTCGTGATATCTTAACGAATAAAACCCAAGTTCTTCACGATCTGGCTCAGGCACTCCTTGAGTACGAGACCCTGGACGGGGAAGAAGTGGATCGGATTGTGCGTGGCGAGAAGATCGTGCGCGTGAAGAAAGAGGACACTACTCCTCCTTCGGCCGAAACTCCGGTTGCGGTTGAAGAGGGAGCTGCCTCGAAGAATCCGTTTCGTGGCGGGGCAGGTGCTGCCCCGGCTCCGGCCTGATAGCTTTTGCAGTTTTGAAAATTTGAACGAAGTTGGATGACCCCGATCGCTCCGGGGTCATCCGTTTTTTTGGAAATCACGGAGCGAAGGAATCTGAGGAGACGACTTGTTCGATTTGGTCCGCAATCTCGGCAGCAGCATTCGACTGATTGACCTCATCGACATCGTTCTCGTGGCGTTCATCGTTTATCGTGTGCTTTTGCTCATCCGCGGAACCCGCGCCATGCAAATGCTCACGGGGCTCGGTATCCTGGGCGTAGCGTTTTTCCTCTCCAGCACGCTGGAACTCTTCACCACGCATTGGCTTCTTTCTCACTTTTTCGATTACCTCTTTTTGATTGTGATCGTGCTCTTCCAAGACGATCTCAGGCGCGCTCTGACGAACGTGGGGAAGAACCCATTCTTCGCAGCGTCATCCCAGGAAGAAGAGCGTGAAATGGTCGATGAGATCGCACGAGCGGCGACTCGTCTCGCTCGTGAGCGCATCGGTGCCCTGATTGTCGTCGAGCGCGAGACGGGGCTGAAAAACTTCATCGATACCGGTTCGCGTATCGATGCCAAAGTGAAGAGTGAGTTACTCTACTCGATTTTCGTTCCTTCGTCCCCCATTCATGATGGCGCCGTCATTATGACGAACGGACGGATCGCGGCGGCGGGATGTTTTTTACCGCTCTCGAAAGATCCTAATATCGACAAAAAGTACGGCACACGGCACCGCGCCGCACTCGGTCTCACCGAGGATACGGATGCAATCGTTGTGCTGGTTTCGGAAGAAGCAGGGGAAGCGCATTTGGTGAAGAACGGAAAAATCACCATGAATTTGAACGAGAGCGAGCTTCGCGCAAGTTTAGGTGCGCTACTCGATATCGCTCGCCGTCAGGCCGGATTGTCGCGGCGGATGGGGGGCTGGCTTCAAGGGGTTTGGCCACGAGTGGAGTCGCGCTTTAGACGTAATCCCGAGTCGGATCGAGAGCGGGATCGGGGCTAAGAGGAAACAATGTCACGTTTAGGAGCCTTAGAACGCATCATCGAGGGAATGCGCACGAACTTCGGAG
The DNA here is from genome assembly GCA_947500275.1 of Bacteriovoracaceae bacterium. GTDB lineage: Bacteria > Bdellovibrionota > UBA1018 > UBA1018 > UBA1018 > CANMSW01. The sequence goes on from CANMSW010000065.1 coordinate 4,415, forward strand.
CGAAGCTTTTCTCGCTCTTTTTAGCGATCGTGCTCTGGGGGGTCGTGCTGGGTTCCAGGAGCGTGGAAGTCACGCAAGAGGTTCCGCTCGAAATCATCACGTCATCGGATTTAACTCCTGCGAACGACTTACCGGAGCGAATTTCGTTTCGATTGGCGGGGCCTAAAGCTTTTTTACGGGCGATCTTGGATCGGCCCGAAGAGCCCATTCGCGTCAATCTGGCGAGCGCCAAAGCGGGCTTAGTCACTTATCGGTTTTTCTCGGACAACATCCATTTGCCGATTGGGGTGAAGGTCCTTTCGATTACTCCGAGTTCGATTCTGATTAAGCTTGAGCAAACCAAGAAGCGCGAAGTGCCCGTTCAGCTTGAATTGCGTGGCGAACCTCCTGAGGGATATCAGTTGATTCGCTCGGAAGTGCGCCCGGAGAAAGTCAAAATTTCCGGTGCCGAGAGCCGGGTGGACGCTGTGGTCTCGGTCTCGACACTCCCGGTGGATTTGTCGCGGATCAAGGCGACGACCGAAAAAGAAGTGGATCTCGATTTAGAGCGCCAGCAAGTGAAACTTGAGGGGCAGGCCCCGCGCGTTTTCCTGCAAATCGAGCCGATTCCTGCGAATTTCCGAATTCGGAATGTCGAAGTCCGTGTGCTCAGCTCCTATAAAGTGCGCTTAGAGGAAAAGACGGTCAGCGTTCATGTGCGCGCTGACGCCAAGCTTCTTCAGAGTTTGGATCGCTCGCAGGTTTTTGGAGTGGTCGATTTGCGCGGCAAGCCCAAAGGAAAATACACGGAGAGTGTGAGCGTCACCCTCCCGGAAGGAATTGTTCCCGTGAAGACGATTCCCGAAAAAGTAACAGTCGTTTTGGAGTGAAAGCTTTCTCACCCAACTAGGGATCAAGAAGGTTCATTATGGCAAAAGCTTCGAGTGGTTCGAGAAAACTCTTTGGAACGGATGGGATTCGCGGAGTTGCGAATGAGTGGCCGATGACGGGTGAAGTGGCGATGGCGGTAGGGCGCGCTGTTGCGGGCGTGCTCACGCAGATGCCGCTGCCGTCGCGCTCGTCTTTGCCTGTGGGCTTGAAGCCCTTGGATTCCAATCGGCCTGTGCGCCGGGCGCGTATTGTCGTCGGGAAGGACACGCGCCTTTCCGGTTATATGATTGAACAAGCGCTTGCTTCAGGGATTTGTTCCATGGGTGCCGACTGTATTCTGATCGGCCCTCTGACGACGCCAGGTGTTGCGTTCGTGACTCAAAGTATGCGGGCTGATGCGGGTATTATGATCTCGGCTTCGCACAATCCGTACTACGACAACGGGATTAAGATCTTCTCGGCCGATGGCTATAAGCTCCCCGATGCGCTCGAAGCCGAAATCGAACGCTTGGTGCTGGAAGCAGGGGAGTTAAGCCGGATGCGTCCGACGGGTGACCTCGTTGGAAAAGCGAAACGAATTGAAGACGTTCATGGGCGATATCTCGTGTTTCTGAAGTCGCTCTTCCCGAAAGAAATGGATTTGATGGGCATGCGGGTCGCACTCGATTGCGCGAACGGAGCCGCCTACAAAGTGGCGCCCCTGGTGTTCGAGGAGCTCGGGGCCGAAGTGATTCGCCGGGGCGTGGACCCTAATGGTTTAAACATTAACGATCAATGTGGCGCGCTCTACCCACAGTCCATTGCCCACACCACGGTCGAGTACCGCGCTGATATCGGAATTGCGCTCGACGGGGACGGAGACCGTTGTATTTTGTCCGACGAAAACGGCGAGATCGTCGATGGCGATCAAATCATTGGCCTATGCGCGCTTCAGATGGCGGACGAAGGAACGCTTGCCGGCAACACAGTCGTCACGACGCCGATGTCGAATATCGGTCTCGAATTGACGCTCAAGCAGCGTGGCATTGAAATGGTGCGCGCTCCGGTGGGCGATCGGTATGTGGTCGAGCAAATGCGTCGCCACGGCTATAGTTTGGGCGGGGAGCAATCGGGGCATATCATTTTCTTGGATCAGTCGACGACGGGCGATGGAATTGTCGCAGCCTTGCGCGTGATGGAAGCGATGCGCAGGACCGGTAAGCCGCTTTCGGAACTCAAGAAGAGCATCGCGCTCTATCCCCAAGTTCGCGAAGATGTGCGGATCACGAAGCGCGAAGCGATTGAGAATCTCCCTGAAGTATCGCGACTGATTGCCGATGCCGAGCAAGAGCTCAAAGGCAAAGGGCGGGTTTTTGTGCGTCTTTCGGGAACCGAGCCTCTGGCTCGGGTGATGGCCGAAGGGGAAGATCGCGCTCAGATTCAGCGGCTTGCCAAAGGGATCGCGGCGGCCATTCAAAAAGCTCTAGCTTAAGTCGAGTCGAACGGCACCAACGAGGATTTTCATCATGACAAAAAAAGGCGCACCGAAAAAGGCAGCCTCCGCAGTGAAGTCAAATCAAGCGAAGCTCCCTGAGCTTCCTGAACTTGCCCGCTTAGGGGTGAATATCGACCATCTGGCGACGCTTCGCCAGCTTCGCGGCACGCCGTACCCGGATCTGGTGCAAGCGGTGCGCGTGGTCGAGGACGCAGGCGGGGACCAGATCACGGTCCACTTGCGCGAGGATCGTCGCCACATTCAAGACGACGATGTTCGAGCGATTCGAAAGAAAATCCGCGTGCCCCTCAACCTTGAGATGGCCGCCACGCCCGAGATGACCCGGTTTGCTGTTCAAGTGAAGCCGGATTGGATCTGTATCGTTCCTGAAAAGCGAAACGAAGTGACCACAGAAGGTGGCCTGGATTTGAAAAAGGGCGCAAGCCGGGTTGCAGCAGTCATTCGCGCGGCCAAAAAAGCAAAGATTCGAGTGAGTCTTTTCGTCGAGCCGTCCGAGCAAGCGATGCTTCAAAGTGCGGCACTGGAAGCGGACGCGGTTGAACTCCATACGGGGCGCTACTGCTTGGCCGCGCAAGGGTCGTTGGGGAAGAAATCAAAGGCACTCGAGCGTGCTGAATTCATGCGGATTGAGCGCGCCGCGCGTTTGGGGCGCAGTCTTGGCCTTCATGTTCATGCGGGGCATGGATTTGATTTAGAAAACGTGCGCCCGGTCGCTGCGATCGTGGATCCCGCGACCGGGCGTCCGTTGATCGCCGAATTCAATATCGGGCACTTCTTAGTTTGTCGTGCTGCTTTGGTTGGAATGGAACAAGCCGTCCGCGAAATGGTGGCAGCGATCCGCGCTCCTTAAAACCACGGTTTTAGTGATCGGAACTTGAAACACTGAAAATTGGAACACCTATGATGAACGGCTCAAATCGATCGAATTATCCGCTTCAATCACCTCACGCTCAAGTCGGGACGACTGGAGGATTAGCATCGACCTCGACGAGCCACTCCCTGAGTCGAGTGGATCCCGAAGGGCGGAACTTACGGATCTGTACTGCGGAAGAAATGCGCGAGATCGACCGTTTGGCGGAAGTCGAGTTCGGGATCGACGCGATGATTCTGATGGAGAACGCCGGGCGCTCTGCCGCGCAGATTCTTCTCGAGAAGTGGCCGCACGCGGGGCGCACGACTGAGATCTTGGTCTTTGCAGGAAAGGGCAATAACGCCGGCGATGCTTTTGTGGTGGCCCGAAGGTTGATGGCGCTTGATCGCCGGGTTCGCGTGTTTCATTTGGAAGAGCCTGCGCGTTACCGCGGGCCCGTGTTGAAGAACTTCGAAATCCTTCAGAAAATGAAGGCCAAGATGACGCTGATCGAAGCGATTCCTGAGCTCGAAGAATTTCTGAGTCGCTCGCCCGGGCCTTTCACGATTGTGGATGGGATCTTGGGGACGGGATTGAAAGGGCCGCTTGAGGGACTCTTTTTCGATTTAGTCGAGACCTTGAATGGCCTTCACTGCCCAGAGGTCTTGGCCCTTGATATCCCTACCGGCGTAAGTGGGAACACCGGCGCAATCGAAAGCACTTCGATTCAAGCGACTCTGACCGTTTCATTTGGTTTTCCGAAAATGGGCCATTTCCTCCCGCCAGGCGCAAGTCGCCGCGGGGAGCTGATGAACGTTGATATCTCTTTGCCCGCGCGTTTCCGGCGTGAAGGAGATAAATTCCTTCTGATGCGCGGGCCACTCGCGCGACTTCTCCGGGAGCGTGATCGCTACGGTCATAAGAACGCCTTCGGACACACGTTGTTAGTGGGGGGGAGTCCGGGGCGCCTGGGCGCAATCGCTATGGCGGCGGGCGCTTGTCATAAAATGGGAACAGGCCTGGTGACGGTCGGGACTTGGGAAGACAGCTTCGATCCGCTTCTGATTAAGCTTCCGAATGAGACCATGGTGTTCCCGCTGAAAATGGGCGGCGAAGCTTTCGAGAGTTACCGTAAAGCGCTTCAGAATTATTCGAGCATTGTGATTGGACCCGGGCTCGGCCTTCGTCCCGATGGGCGCTTGATTTTGGAAGAGCTTCTGACCAGTTACAGCGGTCCCGTGGTCATTGACGCGGACGGGCTCAATCTGATTGCTGATCACCAGCTTCACGGGCTTTTGCAGGCGCGGAATGCGCCGACGGTGCTGACGCCTCATCCGGGCGAGCTCGCGCGGTTGTTGGGGATTCCGAAAGAAGAAGTGCGCGAACGCCCGGCTGAGTGTTTGATGGAAGTGGTCCGTAAGACTCATGCCATCGTGCTTTTGAAAGGGGCTGCGACGCTCGTGGCTTCAGCCGAAGATACGCTCTACCTGAACCATTATCCGAACGACGGCATGGCCACGGCCGGCAGTGGTGATGTTTTAGCCGGTATGATCGGGGGGTTACTTGGGCAGGGGATGAATGCTTTTGAGGGGACCCTGCTTGGGATCTACCTCCATTCGCTTGCCGGCGATTTTGCAGCCCGGTCGCTCGGTCACCGCTCGATGACTGCTCCCGATATCATTGGAAATATCAGCAATGCCTTCAAAGAAATCCACGTCCCGCTCGATACCGACCTCCCAGTTGAAGTTCGCGCCAAATTGCTCTGAGGTCGAACTGACGAAAATCGCGGCTGAACTGGCGGGCCAGTGCCTTCCCGGTGATGTTCTATTACTTGAAGGCCCGATGGGAGCGGGGAAGAGCACCTTTGCACGGAGTTTTCTCGCGGCTTTGGGGATTTCGAGGGGCGGGTCGGGGAGTCCGACGTTCGCGATCGCACACGAATATCAAAGTGCGAGCGGGGCGCTGGTGCTGCATGCTGATTTCTACCGGCTTCGCTCCGAGGAGGAGCTCGAGGAAACGGGAATCAACTCCGCCCTCTGGGAACGCCGCGCCTTGGCGTTACTCGAGTGGACGTCGCTTTTCCCGGAGTATCAAACGCAGTTGATTCAGACGTCGGCTGGACGCGTATTTCGGGTGTCACTCGATTTTTGTGAGAACGAACAACTTCGAAAGGTTCGGATCGAAGACGCGCTGGCCGATTGAGGCACAAAAGAGAAAATTCAGTTCGTCGGCGGCGGAGCAATTTTCGCCGCCTCTTGAATCCCTTTTTGCGCCCAGGTGCCGAGATTTTTCGCCGGCACTTTCGAGCCCATTCCTTCGTTCGTGAGCCAAATCGCAATGCCCCACGGGGCTTGCGGATTACCCAGTCGAATTCCGAGAACGCTTTCCTGGTCTCCCGCCCCGAGCGCCTGCCGGAGAACACGGGATTCCGGGTCAGCGTTCGTCTGCGCGTTCCC
>CANMSW010000066.1 GCA_947500275.1 Bacteriovoracaceae bacterium
GAGATAGTTCCGCCCCGTTGATATCCAACGAGACCTCCGACGGAGGAGGCAGATGCGCCGGTTGCTGTGACGGCACCTGATACGGAGGAGTTCGAGATAGTTCCGCCCACTTGATATCCAACGAGACCTCCGACATGATAGCCGGCTGAGTTTACTCCGACGGCTGAGGAAGAAAGCGAGATGTTGGCGGAGCTGACTCCGATCAAGCCCCCGGTGTAACTGCCCGTTGAAGTGATCGTCCCAGTGCCAGTGACCGAGCAGTTGCTGATGCTCGATCCAGCTGTAGCTAGTTGACCCACAAGCCCACCAACATAACCTGCCGCAGTGATATTACCGTTCAGTACGACTTCGACATTGCTGATGGAAACGGCACCTGTGCCGTAGCCCAGGAGGGCTCCCACGTAGTATCGTCCTGCCGCAGTGATGGAGCTGACCTGCAAGTTCAGGTTATTCAAGGTAGCAGCGCTTGCATAGGACACGAGTCCGACGTTGTTGGCGGTTCCGTTGATCGAGATGTTGCTCAGGGTTTTCCCGCGTCCATCAATCGTGCCTGCAAATGGGGTGACCGAGGAACCAACGGGAGTCACACCGGCAATCAGGTTCAAGTCACTCCAAACCTCAAAGTAGACGCCCGCACGAGTGCTCGAGGCGCCTATGGCATTCCATTGCGCAGGCGTGCAAATGATATAGGGGCCGGCAAGACTCCCATCGCCTGCGGCAAACGGTGTTTGAGTCAGTCCAATGCCCGTGCAGGGAGTGAGAGTGAGCGTCACCGAGCTCGAGCTCAATCCACCAGCGCTGGCTGTAATGCTTACATCTCCCGCTGTGTTTGAGGCGGTCAGGGTAAATTCGGCCATACCGCTGCCATTGGAGGGTTTTGGATTTGCATCCCATGTGCCCGCACTGGCAGGGGAGGAGAGAGTAATATCCACTCCACTCATGGGGAGACTGCGCTGATCAAGCAGCGTCGCTTGGAGCACCGTGGTTGACACGGCCCCGGTGTAAAGCTGACTGGGGTTTCCAGTTTTGACGTTCAGGTTCAGTGACGTTTGCGTCGGTAAATAAGCGGATTCCGAGACTTCACTTGATGCAGGACTTGTCCCGCCGACCCCGATGGCCCTGACTTCGTAGAAGTAAATTTGATCATTCAATGCGCTCAGATCAGCATAAGTGCTCCCGACCTGCGCAGATGCAAGCAGGGTTTTGTTGGAGGAGAGGGTGCCGCGGTAGATATTATACGTGATCGGTCCAAACCCCCCGATCGGAGCGCTCCAGGTCAGAGATATCGAAGCGTCTCCAGCCGTGGCACTCAAGCCCGTGGGCGCCGTGGGCGTTGGGTACGCCGGTATCAAGACCACCGCATTGGCATCCGCACGCGTGCTGATATTCCCGGCCGCATCTCGCAGCCAAAGGCTCAACGTTTTGTTTTCATAGACTTGAGTCACCGTAAATGTCGCAGGCACACTCCCGGAGATCCAAGAGCAGGGAGCGGGATCGGTTGTGTTCTCCAAAATGCAGTAACTCGCGTAAGAGCCTTGGATGGGTCCGATCGTAAGCGCAAAGTTCAGATCCGTAGTCGGGCTTACGGTCGTGACCGAAAACGACGAGAGGACGGGGGCTGTCTGATCGAGTTCGTAGGTGACGCTACTTGAGCTGCAGCCCGAGGTGTTTCCGGCAGGATCTGTTACTAGAGCGTAAAACGTATGGATGCCCTCGGAGAGAGCTGCATCGGGTACTGCTGTCTCGCTCGCGGCTGTGATATCGATTTGGGTTAACCGGGAGCTGAGCGCACAATCCGCACTCGAGAAAACCGCAAGCGATTCACCCGGCGTGAGTCCGGAGACTTGGATCGAAGGAAGCGCCCAGGGCCCAGGGCTCTGGGCCGGGGAGAGGAGTGCGAGCGCAGGTGAGGTGGGTCCAGTCCAGTCCACCGATATGGGGCCAAGGCTGTCCGCCTCGGTGATCTGTCCCAAGCCATCGATGCCCCGGAGTCTCAGGTAGATCTGCTCTCCGTCGGTGAGTCCAAAAGAGTTAATATCAATCTTGCCGCTTGCAAGCTCGGCTTCTGTGATCGCGCGCCACTCCGTCCGGTCGCAGCTCTGATCAGAGCTCCCCACGCAGATCTGCTGAACACTTACGACACTTCCGGCCGAGTCCCGCGCATGGATCCATTCGAGGGGATATCCACTTGCCAGGTGCTCAAGCGAGAGCCACTCGCTCCCGCTCAGGCCCGCAGGGGGGAGGGGTGCAGCCGTGAGTTTGAGCACACTCAAGGAGAAGTTCCCCTCCTTGCCATCGATCAGTCTGACAATTTTGAATTCGAATTCGATTTCCCCGTCCGGAAATCCAGTCAGGTCGACCCAAGTTTCCCAGGCCCCTTGCCGAGAGCAGTCGATGGAACGCACAAGAGACTCAGGCTCAACTAAGGAGAGCGACGGGCCCTGGACAGAGCAAGTGCCATGCAGATGCACGCGCGAGGTGTTTTGAGCATCGACAGAAGTGACTGCGCTCTCTGCAAGGGTAGCGCTGACGCTTTGGTCGGAACCCGGAAATGCAGACCACTCGATGCTTCCGGACTGGAAGCAACCACCCAAAAACAACAAACTTAGAACTCCGACTGTCTGATGAAAAAGCCTGTTGAGGTTCATAGCGTTTTTTAAAAGTTTAACTGAGAAAAGTCCTTGGTTTCATGTGTGTCAAATTGCGTTGGCTCATCCCCTAGAACCTCAGCAAAACGCCCCCCTGAATCGCAAATCCCCCCTGCTGCGTCTGTTCCGACCCACCACTGGTATTCATCGGGGTTTGGAACCGGATCGCGTTTTGGAAGGCTTTAATATCGACGGACCAACCCCAAGTGCCGCGCCGAATCCAGCCACTCACTCCTGCGGAAACATCCACTGCCAGAGACTCGAGCAGCGATTGGATACTTGAGCCGGTGGGGAGGCCGTCCATGATCAGTAAAGGCGAATGGATTTGAGTTTGCACGCGCAGGTCGATGGACTTGAGGATTCTGCGATCCAATTGGATCCCTGCGGAAGGACCCAGCGCCGAGAATCGCTGGGACTCGATATAGGCGGCCCCATTCACGGTCCTCTCGAGATCCGGATAGAGGAGTAAGTGCTCTTGAAATCGGATGCCCAGGTTGGGCGACCAAGTCCAGGGCCCCAGGAGTCGGAATCGACCTCCCCAGTGGCGAGGGAGTGCGCTCAATTGGAGGTTTTGCAAAGTAAAGCTTTGGTTTTCGACCAGAAGGCTTTGGCGCTGGGTCTGAAAGCGTAGACTCCAGGTGGTGATATCGATTTGGGCTCCAAAGTCCAGATGCGTGCTGCTGGCGTTGAGGGTGCCTGATGAGGATTGCGCCTGACTTGAAAAAGTGACACTGCCGGGTTGATAAGCCAGTCCCAAGCGCAACTCGAGTTTTCCAGGACCCGAGGCCAAATCGCCGATGGGTTTTTCGCTGGTTTGCGCTCGGACTATTTCCACTTCGGACTTGGATTCAATCGAGTGAGTGTCAATTCCGGTGAGCAGAGGCCGGACTCGCCACTCAAAGACTTGGGAGTCCGCTTCCGGGATTTCCTGATGGATCACGGGCTTTTGGGGATCGTTGGGTTGGGCCACGGTTTTACAGACGGGGGCTCCGGTCTCGCTCCACTGGATGCAGATTTCGTAAGACTCGGCGCCCGGGGTCTGAAGCCAGTTGAATGATATAGGATCCGAGGACTCACTCACTCGACTGAGCTCGCCTTTTGGACTGAGGATTCTGGGTTCGACAAGCTCCTGATTGACGACTTTGAATCGCGTTGGAGAGGAGAGTGGTGTCTCCCACGTTTTTCCGCTGTCTTGGATCAACGCGCTTACGGTCCACTCGTATTCACCTTCCTGCAGTCCTTCAAAAAAGCTCTCGTGGGTTTGGCTCCAGTTTTCTGCAAGCGATTGGCCGCTCCGAGAGAGTCGGGTGCGATAGCGACTCGCTCCGGGGGCAGGTTGCCACGTCACACGGACGCGAGTGGTTTGCCCCACCTTGGGGACTTCGGAGCGCTGGCCAGGATAAATGGGCTCGGGAGGAGGGGGAATGACCACCAAACGGGATTTTTCGCTCCATGCGCCTGTCCTGCCGAGCGCATCGAGTGCTCGCACCTGATAGAAATAAAGCCCCGGATTGATATCGCCTTTCCATGCAGGCGAGGCGATGCGCGTCTCGCTCAACGGTTTGCCGCTGGAATCCTCGATGCGCAGGTCATAACTATTGGCAAGCGGCACGGCCTCCCAGTTGAGCTCGACGCTCTTGGCGTGGGTGCTCGAGGGCGCCATGAGTCCCGCCATGCCAAGGATGAGGATCGTCATCCAGGCGGACAACTGTCTAGCAGTCATTGGACCTCCTGACTGCGGAGGCGTGGAGCCTGCAAAGAGCGATTTTCCTCTGCGGGCGCTCTCAGGGCTGCGGCTTGGACGGCGGTCCCAAAAAGCTTGTCGGTGAGCAGCGGTGGGTTGAGGGGTTCACCCCAGGTTACTTGGAACAATTGGTCTTCGAGTGGAGTTCCGGGACGGTCGGCAGTATCCACGGCGCGCACGCTCCAGGAGTACACTCCCTCCTTGAGCGCCTCAAAACTCCGCGAGGTCTCGGAGACGTTTTCATCATAGACCACTTTGCCCGCATTGGTTTTGGAGATCACTTTGAGCAAATAGGAGCGGGCGCCGGAGACCGCAGGCCAGCGGACCTCAAAGCGCCCTCCCAGCCGGATATAATCCAGTGCCTGATTGAAGCGGGGCTCGACTCCCTCCGCGGCGGGCGCGGGCAGGAGGGGAGGCAGATCGAGCGTCAGACGCCGGGTCTCGCTCGACTTAAGCACGCGATCCTGCTCATCAAGGACTTGCACGCGCCACTGGTAAGTGCCGTGTTCGAGCGCGGTAATATCACTCCAGGAGACGGCATTTTTCCTGGTTTTGAGGGTTCGAGCGGGGTACTCCTTATTGTCGGTCAGGGATTGCTTTCGCGTCTCGACCCGGTAGTGGTAATTCTCATGGGTCGTGACCAGCGAGTCGCCCTGCCATTCGAGAGTAAAATTCTCGGGTTTTTTCCAGAATCGTTGCTCCCAGTTGGTTTCGGGACGCGTGATTCTGAGCGGACTGCCCTCAAAAATCGTGAGTTTGAGCGACTCGCCCTTGGATATCACTTCGCCTTCGTGTTCGATTCGGACCTCGGCCGCAAGTTCGCCTGCCGGTAGGTCCATCAGCTCGACCGATTCGCCTGTGGCTTCAAAACTCAAAGGGGGTTCCGCGCTCGCATCCGCCTGGAGCCTGCGGACACTGACCGTGGTTCTTGCCTGTTCGGGCAGAGGGGCCGCTGTCCTCCACTGCAAGCGGATCCGAACCGCTTTTTCAAAGTGAGTCTGCTCTTTGGGGCTGATCCATGTGTAGGGCACCCAGTTGATCTTCTTCACTTCAAAGCTGATCGGCTTGCCGTGAGCCAAAAATTGGCCCGGATATTCGGCGATCGGGCGCGCGTACCAGCGGCCCGGAGCAAAACTTCGAGCCCGGAGGATTCCGTCTTTCCGAGAAGTCTCACTGGTGTGCTCGATCCGTGAAAAATCCCGCTCACGCGAGAACTGCAGTCGCAGGATTTTCGGAGTCTCGGATTCCGGTAGGTCCAGGGCTCCAGCCGCACGCAACGAGAAAAGAATATCGGTTTGCTCGTTCTGAATTTCGACCGTGGAGTCGGCCAAGGGTTGGGTCAGCTCAAAAGGGTGAGCCTCCCGCACAATCAGAGTCCTGATTTCCGCAGGTTCTTGATCCGTGGCGCTGCTGATTTTCCATTCGTAGTGTCCCGCTCCGAGTTGGCTTTGAAAACGGTTCTGCCGGGCTGCAAGTAGGCTCCGGGTCAGCAGCAAATCTCGGGTGCGTGAGTGGATCTGCAGGGTACGCTTGGCGCGGGCGGGATCGGAATCGGCTAGCTTCCACTGAAATTCGACAGGAATGCGACTCCCCGGCAGTACCCAGATATCCTGGGATGCCAGCGGATTCAGGAGTTTGACCGGGAGTTCTTTGATATCTAATTCGCCACCCTGCTTGACTTCGATTTTCTGATCGGCGCCGTTTGCGTTTCGTAAGATGGCGCTGCCCGACAGGAATTGAACTGGAAATTTTTGTGAGCGATCGAGCACTACCAGAGTATCGGGCCCGAGTTCGATTGTCTGATCGGATTCCCGGATATGAATCGAGGTCGTGCCTGCGGTACCGGTATGGATCGAGTCTTTGAGTTTGAGTCCCTGTCCCGCCTGCGCTTGCTCCCAGTTGAATCGACCGGACTCCTTGCGCTTGATCGGAGAGGGCGCGTGGGTGAGTTGTGCAAACGTGTCGAGGCTCCGCGATTGCGACCCCCGATTGAGGTCCTCAAACAGCCAAGCGGTCCCCAAAAGAGATAACGACAGCCCCATGCCCAGAGAAAGAACTTGGGTTCTGCTAAAAACTGGCGATGTGATGATTTTGACATCCCGGTTCATGTCTCGTCTCTCTCTGGTTCGACCTCAGGAGATTCTTCGGTGTTCTGCACGAAAAGTTTAAGAATTCTGTGGACCACCCTTGAGTTCAAAAGTGTTTCTCCCGATAGCATCAAGGATGGGGTTGATAGCGCGACTGCGGGATAAGCTTCAGAATCTGTCTTGGGGGGTCGGTCTCAAACTGGGGCTGGTCATCACTGGGCTTTTATTGCCAGCTGTGGGGAGCGTGGTCTACCTCGCCAATCGTTTGTTCATCGCCGATGCGACCTCGACTCTGTATCAAATCAATTCGGATGCGGCTCAGGGGATCTCCTTGCGGACGCGCGAAATCCTGGGCCGCATGTTGGACCGGGCATCCTTGGTGGGTTCCATTTTGGTCAAAAATCCACTTCACGGCAGCAGACCAAGTGTGACCGTCCAGGATTTGACTTCGCCCTTGGTCAAAGCCTTGGTGGCCGAGCAATTCAAGTCGGACGCAGGCCTGCAGGCGGTTTTGGTGAGCCAAATGAACTCAGGCGTCGCAGGCGGGCCAGTGCTTGCAGATTGGTATAGTGCGACGCTGGAGGGCACTCCTGATCGTGGCAAGGGCCAGGCCGCAAGTTGGATGGAAGAGCTGCGTCCCTCTCTCGCCAATGCCGCAGCAGGAGAGTGGGTGGTTACCACACTCTCAAGCTCGGAAGTGGCAATCGTCAGCCCACTCGTAGTGGAGAAAGGAGTGACCACTTACGGGGTCATTGGCCTCTACTCCTTCAAAAAGCTCGCCGCGGCACTCGAGGGTGTCGAGCAGGTGTCTGCCTATATCGTGGACCGTGAGGGACGGCTGTTGATCCATAGCGATCCAGCCCGCGCACGACTGCGGGAGAGTCTCGTGCACTTGCCGGTGGTCAAGGACCTCTTGAATGCCAAAGTCGACAATGGACAGACACGCTACCTGCGCAAAGAGGACTCGGTGGCGCTGCTCGCGGCCTACCGATCGAGCGGTGTCGCCGGACTTGGAGTAATATCAGAGATTCCGGAAGAGAAAGCCTTTGAACTTGCAGGTGCCGTCGTGCGCCGCTCCTTGATTCTGGCGCTCATCGTGCTTGGCGTTGCCATCATGGTGGGGTCCTATTTTGCCCGAACGCTGACTCGACCGGTGGATGAATTGGCGCTCGCGGCTCAGGCGGTTGCCAAGGGAGATTTTGGAGTCCAACTCATCCCTCGCAGTCGGGACGAGCTCGGACACCTCGCTGAAGTCTTTAATGTGATGACGGCCGGCCTGATCGAGCGTGACAAGGTGAAGGATGTTTTCAAAAAATTTCATAACGAAGAAATCGCGGCCAAGATCCTCTCGGGCGAGGTCAAGCTGGGTGGTGAAAAGTACGAAGCAGTCGTCTTTTTTTCTGATATTCGGGGTTTCACGGCGCTCTCCGAGACCATGTCGCCGCATGATTTGGTCGAGATGCTCAACGAATACATGTCCTGCATGGTGCGAGTGATCCGCGAGCACCAGGGCGTGGTGGACAAGTTTGTGGGGGACGCCATCATGGCCATCTGGGGCGTGCCTTTTTCGACCGAGTGGGATTCGATGCTGGCAGTCCGTGCTTGTCTTTCCATGCGGGAAGAATTGGTGCGGTTGAATGAGAAGCGGATCGCTCGTGGGCAGGTGCCTTTGAAAATCGGTATGGGGCTGAACATGGGGCCACTCATTGCGGGCAACATTGGCTCGGAAGAGAAAATGGAATTCACCGTGATCGGTGATACGGTCAACACGGCGTCCCGCCTGGAGTCCATGACCAAGGCCTATGGGACCGACCTGCTGATCTCAGAATCGGTTTTCAAGCAAACTCAAGGCGAGTTCATCGTGGAGACCTGTGCCGCTGGCAAGGTCAAAGGGAAGTCCGAAGCGCTCCAAGTGTACAAAGTGAAAGGTTACTACGAGGCCAAGACCAAAAATCCGGTCCTGATCGAGACTCCCTATTCGAGCTATGCGGCGGAGAAATCCGATAAAGTGGAGTCCTCTCACGAGGACAAGGCGGCCTGATCCGATCCAGGGCCGGATTTGTAGCTCTTTTCAAAATCCGCTCGCGCCTCATGGAACTCCCGGGCGATCTCCTGGACAATATCACCCGCCGGCTGGATCCGGTCGATGAGTCCCACGCCCTGACCCGCGCTCCAAACTTCCTTCCAGGTCGGGCGTGTGATGGCTTTCTTGAGGGCTTCGCTTCCGATATAGGCCCGCACCATCTTCATGTATTTCTTGGTGCGTGGATTCTTGAGGAGTGCGGCCTCGAGGAAATTGAGCTCCGTCCCCAATTGGTCCGTGTAGGGAATGCGAATCACCGCGACCGGGGTGCCGGAGAGTTTCTTGGTCAGGATAATATCATCGGGCCGGGCCTTCAGGATGGCTTTCTTGTAGCCGTCGTCCACCTTGGCTTCCGGCGTGGCGATGAATCGCGTCCCGATCTGCACGGCAGAGGCGCCGAGCATGAGAGACGACGCCATCTGCGCCCCGTTGACGATCCCGCCAGCCGCAACGACCGGAATCCGGAGGTTTTTCCTGAGGTAGGGGACGAGCACGAGCGGAGAAGTCGGACCTGCATGACCGCCTGCTCCTGCCGATACGGCAACGACTCCGTCCGCCCCAAGATCCTGCACTTTGAGGGCATACTCGAGTGTTGTGACATCGCAGAAAACCTTGCAGCCCACTTCGTGCATCCGGCGAATGGTCTCCTTGGGATTTCCGAGCGAAGTGATGACCAAGGGGACCCGCTCACGAACACAGATATCAAGATCGGGTTTTTGCCTCGGGTTGGCTTGATTGACGATCAGGTTAACTCCAAACGGCTTGTCGGTCTTTTGCTTGAGCGTCCGGATGGCGGACCAAGAGATCGCTGATTGTTTAGAGGGTACATGGAGCGATTCGGTACCCGAGACTTTAGTGGTCAAGAATATAAGGATTTCAACCCCGTTTTCCCCCATCTCCAAGTCTTCCCCAGAGGGGTTGGGACTGGGCTGATGAGGGGTGAGCAAGGGGTTATGCGAAGTCTTTCGCGTTTGAGGGCTTTGCCCAAGAAGCGCCAAGAGGTTCTCCATCGGTTCCGGGAAGCGCGAGGGCTGCGGCGGGAAATTTACGTCCGCATGAAAGAGTTAAGTGCGCTTGCGCTTTATACCGGTGACTCGCGATGGGCTGAAATGGATTACCGTGGCCCCCTTGTCCCGCGGACTGCTTCATCTGTTGATTCGGCCCGCATGGGTTCTATGAAAGCAGGATTCTTGGGGCAGTATTGGTCGAACGAGGAAAGCGTATGATCCGAACAGGATATCATTTTTCTTCGGGGCGGCCACAGCAGAAAGTACGCGCTGACGTCTGTGTGATTGGAAGTGGCGCGGGGGGAAGTGCCGCAGCTTGGCGCTTGACGCAAAAAGGCCTCCGCGTGGTTTTGTTGGAGGCGGGTGATTTTCTCCCTCCGCAATTGATGTCCCAGCGTGAAGAAGAGATGCTCCCTCGCTTATATTATTCGGGCGGAGGTCTCAAAAATTCC
>CANMSW010000067.1 GCA_947500275.1 Bacteriovoracaceae bacterium
CTTCTTCGAGCGCAAGATGCGCGAGAAGCGCGACTGCACTCAATGTGCAGTCGGGTGCAGGAGGCACCCGAAGCGGGTGGGTGAAAACTGGGTTGAAATCCTTATATTCGAAATCCATGACCGCTTCAGTTACGTAGCCATCCAAGCCGATATCGCAGGTACAGCGCTGAGGCGCTTGCAAGACGGACGAATCAAGGGACGTAAATTTCGGGTCGAGGCAGTCAGTTGATAATCTGCCTTCCTTTTTTGAATGCTGTTTATAAAGATGGATCCTATGCCGAAATTTCAAATCCCCGTCCTCTCCCGCATCTTCATCGCAATCGGTTTGACTTTTGTCGGCGCAGCCGCGCTGGACAGCCGTCGTGGACCGGACCTCCGTCCAGCCAGCGAAGCCCCTGATCGTCCCGTCATCTATCGCCAAGGAACCCAACGCATTCTTCAGGATGCGATTCAAGAGGACGCCGAAGACCTGGCCGTGCATCGGCAGCTCATCTATTACCAAATTTCCGATCAACTCTGGGCGCGCGAACACGTCGGCCGAGACGATATCTGGATGGGGAAGGTTGAGCCAAACCTCCCGACCGTCGGATGGATTTGTGGCGAGTATATCACAGCAGGCGGGATGTCGAACCCGTACTTTCAGCATCCCTACTATTATAGTTTTGGAACTTGGACCCCTGAAACGAAACCAGAGGAGTCAGACCTGGATCCTGGCCCGTTTCGAGTTCTAGATATCAGGACTGATGAAATCCAACTGGACATGAAGAAAGAGGACTTTTTTGCGCTCGGGCTCCCGTACTCCCCCGCTCATCGATTGGACATGGAGAAGATTAGGACTCACTCGCCTGTTATCCGTATCGCGCCTGAGGGCTGCATTAAACGCGGGATTGCGGGCTACCTATTGATTTCACTAGGTATGATCGGCATCGCCGTCGCTTTCCTTTTTTCTAAAAAGCGGCAGTAAAGTTCATCCCCAAGACTGGAATCGAATTCGAAGATTAGGATTTCAACCTGCCTTCACCCCGCCCCAAGGGGTCCAGGCTGGGCTAGAATAGGGTTATGCCTGAGGTGGTGCGAGGAACTCGCACGGAAACTGCGGTGTTTTTCGCGAATTTCAGGGCTTGGCCCAGCTCTAATAATTGAAGTGTCGGAGAGAACGGGCCGCTTGCAGAGTTGAGGACGACCCAGGCGTCTACCTGATTTTCGTAGGCACGCACTACGGCAATCGTACCGATACCTTCCGAACGGGTCCAATCCGGGCTCGAGAAGTTGATGAGGTGCGCCTTTCCATCAGAGTCGACACCGAAAGCAGGGGTCGAGATGTCATCCTGTTCACGCAGCTGAAAAGATCCGCAGTCGACGGTCGGCACGACTGCCCTGTGATCAAGATTTGATCAGTGGCGGCAGTTTCTTCATGGTGATGGTTCTGACTCTCGCCTCCGGCCGAAGCGAACCATCAGAAATGATATAAGCAGAAACACCCCTCCGATGAATCCGAAAACGGTGACGAGGAAGTAATTCTCCAACCAAGATTCGACCCGGGCGTCATCGGGCGAAGCCGGATCCACCCGGACTATCACTTTTTGCCCGAGTGAGTAGGCGGGCGGGGAGGATTCAACCTGGGTAACCAAAGTCTGGGTAGCGCCTTCCCAATTGAACTGCACGACAGCCACACTGCGGGAGGGGGAATCGGAACCTCTGCCCTGCCTCATCTCAATGACCTCACCTGCCACGGGACGTGATCGGGCAATAAATTGCTGCGTCTTGAACCCGAATGCGCCGCTCAGCAGCGAAAAGAGGAGGCCGATTCCTCCAAAGAGAAGGCGGATGAATTTGAATTCCTTGCTCATGAAAAATTTTCCGGACTGGGCTTCGTCAAGTGGGCTGCCTGCGAGGGAGATGCTTCAGGCGGCTTTGCCCAGGCTGCGGGCCTCGGGTTGCGGGGTGGCAGTCGAGTTACCCTCGCTTGCGGCACCGATATATTTAGAATCACCAAAAGCCAGCAGGGGAAGAAATACCGGAGCGGCCAGAACAAGGCCCAGCGTATAAAGACCGCCTTTGCCGAAGGCCTTGCTGATCCCATGGGTCATCATCAACAAAGCGGCGAAATTCACGATCGGAATGCAAAAAGCGAGGAGGAAAAGAGGGCCTCGGCCTCCAATCTTGTTCATCACGTAAATATTGTAGAGGGGAACGAGCACTGCCCATCCCGGGTGCCCAGCCTTGGAGAAAATCTTCCAATAAGACGCGACAAGGAGGAGACCGACCAGCCCTGCGATGGCCATCAACCCCGAGTCTGCCTGGGTCAATTGGGCCACGTCCACGCTCTGCTGCAGCATTGTATCTTCCATTCATTGATTCCTCTTGTCCGAACTATCGTCAGAGGAATGACCTTACTTGAATTTTGACCCGGTTTTTAACAGTTCAGGGGTTCTGCTCGAGCAGCCGCTTGAGACGCGCGTCTTCGGACTGAATGACGAGCATCTTGTTTTGTGTGTAGCTTGCTTCCGTTGAGTCACGGATGCGCTTCACGTATTTTTTGAAAGTGTAGTCAATCTCGGTCTTACCCCACCCTTGGCCACCGCTGTAAAAAAGGGTGAGCTCAGCTGCAGGGGATAGGAAATTTGTATTACCCCGCTCGTTGGTGGAACGAGAATTTTTTCTAACCAATGACGAAGACTGAGGTCTAGAGCGGTAATGTATCCGGCATCTCAATGGGCTTTGGTTGTGCCCGTGCCTCAATGGAATCCGCGGCAGCTTTCTCTCCCTATTACAACCGAGGCCCATTATGGCCTAAATCATCCGGGCATTTTTATTCGCCTGTGCGACGACAGCTTTGTTCCTGCCTCTTCGCTTCTCCACTTCTTTCATCCACTCGGTCTTCCGACTTGGAATTGCCAACCGAATTGTTCTTAAGAACCTGCTCAAGCTTGGAATCCATTCGCTTGATTCGGAAGATAAGGATTTCAACCTGCCTTCACCCCGCCCCAAGGGGGTCCTGGCTGGGCTAGAATAGGGTTATGCGGTGTTTTTCGCGAATTTCAGGGCTTGGCCCAGAAAAGGCAGAAAAAAGGGAAGGTCTGTTGAGGGTCTACCAGTCAATCATGACGAATTGATGAGTGGCTGGATCCCAGTGAACGTTCTGTCCGTGATTGTAATCCAGTCCCACATTTCGACCTCCTTGATCGCGCGCCGAGTTTCCGACCCCGGAAAGGTGATTTTCATATTGAAATTCAAGCGCTGTATTGTGGGTCTTCCGATAGAACTGCTCCAGTGCTCCGATCCGTTCGCGGGCCTCTGCCACAGTTAATCCGGCATCGCGAAGGGTTTGCTGTGAGGTACGTAGGAGTTCAGCTTTTTCAGCGGGTAGGCTTGGCAAACTACTCAAGTACTCAACAAGGTTGGTCGCTGATTCCAGGTCGCCTGCGCTTGGTCCTCGGATGGGTCTTTGTCTGACGATGCCTCTCGAAAGCTCTTCTGTATTAGAGGTCCATCTCTCCAGTCGCACCAAGGGGCGACCGTCTCTAAAACGTGCGGATTGCGCAAGACGATCAGCGGCCTCTTGCATCGCGAGATCACGTCTCAGTTGGGCGCCAGAAAGAGGAAGATTGTCTGGACCTACGACTGTTGGACCGTTACCAAGTCTTTCGTCATGGTAGAATGGGTCGCTTCGTCTCACTTTCACAACCTCAGTGGAATTGTCCCTTGCCCACGCTTTTCTTAAACGTTTGTATGTTTCAGAGTCTCGCGAGCCACCGGCCTGCCTCAGCCATTGCTGTTCGAGATCGGCTGGAATTCGCGGGTGTTGGAAGTAAGCGTGCGACATCCCTCCACTTCCAGCATAAGTGAAGCTCGCATCGGTGAGTCCAAGTCTTTGGATCTCTTGCTGGAGCCGTTGTTCGGGTGTGCCGCTTGGGATGCGGAGATTTTGCAGCTCGGGTGGAAGATGCACTTCAAGATGTGGAGGGAGGGTGAGATTCAATCCTGAGTCCCCAGTGGGACGGTGAAACCATCCATCTCCTGTAAAATAGGGGTCGCCTGTATAATCAGTGACTTGAAATTGAGGAGGGTGATTGGAAACCTGAGTGCGATTACAGCACCCTTGAATAGGAACAGCATGGCGCTCCAATGCAGCTGGATTCCGCACTTCGATGGGAGGTTGTGGCGCTTCGTGAAGAACACCAGTGGGAGCATATTCTGGAGCGTGTGGCGGTGGGGCCTGATGACGTCCTAGTCTTCTGGTGGTTTGATTGTTCGGCGTTGCAGGTTGGGTGGCATCGAAGCTGCGTGCTGAACTTCCTGCCCACTCAGCGCCATCTGCGACGGGCCGAGTATTAGAGGGAGTGCCTGGTCGTTGAGTTGTGGAACTGGAGTTGGCAACAATTCTGCTCTCGCCTAATCGGTCCGCTTCCTCGACTGGAATGGTTCCTCTCTGGGCAGAACGAGCTTGCGTAGGAAGGGTGTCTCCTGGTCTCGGTCCCGCTGGCTGAGTCGCAGCGAGAGATGAAGACGAAGGGGGGGCACGCCGGCCGACACTATCAAACGGTTGAGTAGTTGAATCACGAGATGCGGTACGGAGTTCAGCGGCTTCGTGATTTGCCCTGGCGAGTGTAGTTTGCTCAGGATTTGTGCGGCGGAGGGCTGCAGCATCGTTGATGGCACGCTCAGCCGCCTGCGTTCCGCGTGCCTCATGAACGAGGCCAGCAATTTCAAACGCACTC
Source organism: Bacteriovoracaceae bacterium (assembly GCA_947500275.1). Taxonomy (GTDB): domain Bacteria; phylum Bdellovibrionota; class UBA1018; order UBA1018; family UBA1018; genus CANMSW01. The sequence continues at coordinate 4,722 of CANMSW010000067.1, forward strand.
ATCCCCGCTTGCATCGCAGCATCAATGACGCTCGCACGGACTTCTGAGTGAGCTTCATGTTCTGCTTCTCGGAGCGACGCTGCTTCTGTACATGAAAGCGAATTTCCGAGAGCCTGACGATAATCTTTCAGTTGGGATTCAGCCCTGGCTTGAATCCCGGCATGAACTGCCGGAGGAAGAACGCAAGCTGCGTTCACGACAGCGGAGACCGAACCGATCGCTTGAGGGGCAACGATTGATGGAATGGTAGTTGCTGCTGCAAACAGACCACAAGCACTCTCGAGATCGTGCGATAGGGCTTCGGCCCCACCGTGAGTGCGCGAGCTTCGATTACAGGAAATGAGGCCTTGAAGGTCGGAGGATTCCCCCTCTACGTGGGGTACCGATGAGCCCACGAGCCCTTCAAGTTCGTCGATTCCGAAGGCATCTAAATTACGAGCGTCTCTCCCAATCGCTCCGCGTGCGGCATCAGCAGCTCTGTCAAATGTTCGTTCGCCGCGAGATCGGGAGTCGGATGCACGACAAGCTCGTGCAATCATTTGTCTCATCGATCGGGCGATGTAGCTGTCTTGAAACCTGGGGAACGATTGTGGGTTTTGGTAAATGCTTTGTAACTGAGATATGGAGCGGGATGCGAGTTGAGGGGGGATGCTGGTGCTGCTGCATGCTGCGAGCTCTCGAGTCGCTCTCTGAACCCTCTCCCAGGGACTAGGATCGTTCGCGGTAGCTCCGGCAATCGCTTGATCATCAGAAATAGGGTATCGAAGATCAGCTCCGGCAATTCTTTGCGCATCCCGAATGGCGGACTCGGCGACTCGTGAGCAGTCACCTTGCATAAAGGATGTTTGATACCTTTCGACGCGTTGTCTCTGCTCTTCAGGGGATGACGTCGTATTTCCATGCGGGAAGTTCTCTAAGAACTCACTCACACAACGAGAAGTCAGGTAAGTCTCTGTTGTCCCCTGAGGCGTGGCCAGATAAGAGCGGTTTGGTAGGTTGTTTTGAGATCTAGCGTTACGAGAAGTTTCACAGATCGTCTGAAGTCTGCCCTCGGCCTGCCTTCCTGTGATCGATTGACTCAGAACTCCTGAGATATCGGAAAGCTCGCAGCCTTGAGTAATACTTGTTAACTCTGCAGCGATGGAGCGCGTGGAATCGCAAGCGTCCATTTCGGCAGAACGGAGGGCAGCGTACTGGCTTGTTATTCGCTTAATAAATTCGCCACGGAGGGCTTCATAGCGAGCACTCAATTGAAGTGCGAGCACGGTTGCACTCGCCTGAGATACGGCGTTTGCTGCTTGGCGATCCAGTCCGGCATTCGCCGGAGAAGCGCTGTGAGTGAGGCGGCATTCGTGTTCATTGAGGCAGCCTTGTGAAATGCCGGTATCGCGATAGAGTTGACTACCTTGGTTAGTCAGGCGGGAGCATTCGAATGCGGGATCTCCGCATCCCCTTCCGCTTCCCATTTCGCTTCCCCTTCCGCTTCCAAATGTGACCCTCGCAAGACTGGATCCGGAGGGTGGGTGAACAGGTTGGGCGCTCTGAACTGCAAGAGCTGAGGCTGCATGGGTATCGTGAGGGCAGTTGGGGACGCTGGGATTCTGAATGCAGACTTGAACTGCTGCTGCTGCTACGAGTCTCTCACTGAGGTACGCTCTGAGGCCAGGTTCGGCTTGTCTTCGAAGGGGCTGAGGGAGTTGTTCGATACAAGAATTGATGGATTCTAGATCAGCGCCACATCGGCGTGCCTCTCGAGGTGCGTCCAAGAGATAGTTTGCCGCATTTTGCAGGTGTTGATTCAGAAAAGTGTTGATCTGTGCACCTGTGGTGGCGGCTTCGAGCTGTGCACGTTGTGCGGGGCTGAGAACTACACAGACGTTATTTGTACAATCTGGTACAGGTAGCGCGTGCGAGCTTGTTGAGTGAAGCAGCGACGCAAGGAGGAAGGAGGTAAAGATCCAAAGGGATTTGCGCCGATTAAGCTCCATAGTCATTTCAGACAGTAATAGAGCTCAGAGAATCCCGGAATGCGTCACGTTGGACATAGTTGATTTATTTTCTTCTTGCGTCTGGGACTCCCTCTCAGGGAGCCGAGTTTGGATTCAACGGAAGGCCTCGTCAGTGAAAAATAGATGAGATTTCAACACACTGTCTCTGCGATTAAAAATCTCGGGTAAATTCGATGGGACCCTCCTTCTGTCTTGCACCTCGGGAGTGTAGGGAGACCGGCATAATGATTCAAAGTCGACAGGGGAGTTTGCACTTTTTATTGAGTTTCTTGGTGATGCTTTTTACTTCAGGGGGTCAACAGCAGGTGAGAACCACTCAATTTTTACCTCTAGTGAGTGTGGTGACTCACCAACCGATTTGAATGAATTGGGCTCCTTGAGTGCGAAGCTTCAGGAATCGCGGGGCACATTCATCTCTCTTGCTGATGAAAGTAGTAATTCAGAGATGACTGATATTCAGTTTCATGGGCGCTGGGATCAGAAGGGTGCTCAAAAGTCTGAACTCGCGCCCCCGCCGCCAAACTTCCCGCCTTCGCCTTTCAAGCTGGCATCACTGCTACCTGTTTGGGCAGAGGGATTTGCAAGTCCGTCGGTGGGTTTTCGCTTGGGGTCTTGCTTTCTTTTTGGACTCTTGGACTGTGACGCGCCGAGTGCCCCCCCGATGAGAAGCAAGACAAATGGGGCAAAAAAGTAGCCTTTTTCGTGCCATTTTTCAGGCACATCAGACTGACCAGTGATTTCTTTCTCGCCGATCCAACTGAGCGGTACAAATGCGAGTGCAAAAAACAGGAGCGGTATTCCCACGACCGGAAGTAGGAACTCAGCCCACGCTTGTGGAGGATTCATCTGGCCCAAAATCTCCGCCAATTTTAGCAGAAACACGACGCCCAGTCCGAGTGTCGCAAGTGGAGTCAGGATCCAGTAAATTTTTCGCTGCATTTCTGAGCGATGAGACATCACGCGTACTCCGAAACTCAGAAGCGGCGCACGCAGGAGCCACGAGAAGAGGTAAGCATAGAGGTACAGCATCACTCCGTGAGCGAGATCTCGCGGCGTCACACCCTCTGGAGTGTCGATAAAAAAACTCCGTAAAGCCGAGTAGGCACTGAGCTTGGAGCTGCTGAAATCCGCGTGTTCGGTAGTGAGCAAGCGGATTTCGCAGGCCGCCTCGCGCGACTTTCGCTCGAGATACGCTTCATCGCTCTCCTGTAACTGCGTACCGATGAAGTCTCGACGACAGGACTTTGATACCCAGTGAGCCAGGTGTTTCCAGCGCGTGAGCATCGGGTGCGCGTTGTCGCGCTCGTCTTCTGACTCAAGCGTCGTCTCAGGCAGGACTTCGAGACCATGTGGGGCCTGCCAAAAGAGCACGAGGCTGCTGGACGGGTCCCGCTGCGGCAGCGTCCCTTGCTCGCGAAGTTGCAGGATTAGGGACTGAAAATACCCGCGAGTGGAAGTGACCGTGTCCTCGATGGTGAGGTGAAACGCAGTAAAGAGGTGTCCTTCGGCGAGCTGAGAGAAATCAGTTTGCCCAAAAAGCGGGAGGAGTCTGACGTTAACCGATTTCGGATTCTCGGCGTTGCTGATCGGGTCTTTGACTTGAGTGATGAGGGGTGAAAGGGTTTGGTCCGCGTGCGCGATGGCACTGAAGGCAGGACTCGCGGCGATCACGCCGCAAGTCAGAGAGAGAATCGTAGCCAGTGCCCAACCTTTAGCAAGCCTCGTCCGTGAGAGTGTCATGACTTTCAGTGTAAAGGGCGCGGGCGGATTTGAACACGGTACTTCTAGGAGAAATCCGCGTGCAGTCTTGGTCTCTCGAAGTGAAGATAAAGGGACAAGGAGATGCGCACCTCGGGCAAAGCCCTGAAACGCGCGAAAGACTTCGCAGCACCTCTTGCGCACCCCCCATCAGCCCAGTCCCAACCCCTCTGGGGAAGGCTTCTTCGAGCGCATGATGCACCCGAAGCGGGGTAGGTGTGCCTTGGGTTGAAATCCCTATCTTCTTAACCGCACTCCGCCATCGCGTCATCTTTTGACTGCTTAGAGTAATTTCTCCGAACACACCTCCCATCTTGCGGACGTACATCGGAGGTGAGCTGAGGAAGAAAAAGTTCCGTTTGGATTCTGGGAAACTCAGCGATCAATCGCCCTCGCCATTCAGCGGGACTGAGACGATTGCTTTCTAACTGGAGCCGCTACCGTCGCCTTACTTCTGTACAGAAATGCAGCGGCAAGGCAACAGGCTGTACTCCTGAGCTTGAGTTTCGAGGATTTTCATTCAAGTGATGCAAAATTCCCGCGTTCGAATACTTCAATAAACCGCGCAAGATCGCCGATGATTTCGGTCTCTTTCCCTTGATTTCTTCCATCGAGAGACTCACCGATATCCGGTTCTCCTTCGCCGTAAATATCGCAAGCTCGGGCGGACCCTTTCCATCATACTGAAATCGATAGCCAGGCATTGAGAACGCTTCGTTGGGATCCTGGGGCAATTGAAGGACCAAGGACTGCCGAGCAACCGCGAAGAACTCTACTTTCAAAATCGCCTTATTTGTCAGCTCCGCTTTCATGCTCAGCATGACCTCCGGATCTAGATCGGGCACAAGTGCCCTGAGCCCCTGCTCTAATTCTTGAATCTGCGGCGAACTACCCTCCCAGGGACCCGCGCGCGAGACCCCATCAACAGAAACCGACACCGACTTCCTAATCGCGCGCGCACGGTTTTTCGGCGAAGATTCCCGCCCCGTTGCGCGACTTGGTCGCTCAAGACCTCGCAGCGCCATCTTCCCCAGTCGCTCGGACTCGGCGGCAGAGACTTGGCCGACCATCCGCCCGCCACCGCGGGCACACCCTCCGGGCAATGGGACCCCAAGGGAGGCCGCCTCAAGCGTGATACGCCGATTAGGTAAAAGCTCCATTCTCCAAAACCCAGAATTTCCTGAGGCATCCAAGCCATTCTGAGAAAACGTCAGCCACACATCTGAGGCCTGAGTCGAATTCGGACCGAGCAGGACGAGCAAAAAAACCGTAACCCAAAGTATCCGTATCACGGCGCCACCGCCGTTCCGGATGAAGCACTCCCGCCCGGCCGCATCAA
>CANMSW010000068.1 GCA_947500275.1 Bacteriovoracaceae bacterium
CGAACCCATCAAATGATACCCTCTTCGAGTAGGATGGCTTCATGCGATGAAGCTAAATCGACTCTCAAGAGAGGAATATCGAGTGGGTTCAATCATCAGAAAAAACATCTTCACTCTTATCTCATTGCCTTGGGCACTCCAGGCCTGCTCGACTTCAGCACCTTTCGCTACCGTTTCGAATTCACCTCCTCAGGCAAGTCGAGCTATCGCATCGATCAGCGATCTCGATCAAACTCTCGGGCAAATCGCAGACACGCATGTCCTCGCTGCTCGCTACCTCCGAGAGTTCGATGAACTCATCAAAAATCCAGCGACTCGTCAGGAGGCCCTCGAATCAGAAGTCTACGCGAGGCTCATGGCGATCCGCATGATTCGTGAGAGCGCCGTCGCAAACCTTGAAGCGTTTAATCAAGATCCTGTAAAAGTGATTCCGAGCGACAAACTTCAAGAGCGTATTCAGGCCCGGGTCGAGACTCGTGGACTGCGCGGAACTTTAGGACGACTCACTTCGCGTACTCTCTCCGAGGGACTCGGCACGCCGATTAATCCAACGGAGTGGACCTCCCTTCAGAAGCAACTCACCCCGGCCATTACTTCTCAGAACTGGAGAGCTCAACTTGAGCGCCCGGAACTGTTGGACCAGGTCAATGAGCTCGCCCGTGCCTGGCGAGAAGATCAAAGCTCCCGGCGTGAACCCCAGTCCGAAGTGAAACTCAAAAAAATTGAGCCGGGCACCGGGCGCACCGGAAATGTGGTGGGCTGGGAATATCCGGAAAACACCTGGAGCCTGACTTTTGATGATGGTCCGGGAACGACTTCGACCGATGCAGTCCTGAGTAATCTGTCAGCAGCTGGCATCAAGGCCACGTTCTTCCAAGTGACCAACATGCTCCTGAAAAATACCGATCGTGCAAGCGCAGTCCGTGAGGCGGGGATGGAACTGGCAAACCACTCTTGGACGCACGCGAATCTCCCACGCGTCGGGCAAACCCAGCTTCAGCGAGAAATCCGAGACTCTACTGCTGAAATTCTCCGAATCCATGGGGTCAGACCTAAGCTCTTCCGCCTCCCTTATGGCTCGGGTGTCAATACCCCCACCATCCGATCCCTGATGGCAGGTGAAAACCTGGTCCACGTTTTCTGGAACGTCGACACACTGGACTGGCAGGACAAGAATTCGGCCTCAGTCGCGCGCCGGGCCATTGGCCAAATCACCGATCAGAAAAAAGGCGTCATTCTCTTTCACGACGTTCACGCTCACACCCCCGAGGCAGCGCGCCTCGTGATCGAGCACCTGAAAAAGCTGAATACCCGTTTCTTGACCGTTGGGCAGGCGATCGAAGAGATCAACGCGCACCGCGAATAAATCAGCCCTCGAACAAACCTCCTGCGGGCCAGCTTGTCCGAAAGCCGGGCCCGTGGGAGAGTTCAAAACTAATCATGACCTCTCTGAACACACAGCGAACTCCTCCAAAAAATCGAGCAATCCTCATTATTCTCGACGGTTTTGGGATCGGTAAAACTTCGGCGTTCAATGCGATCGGCAACGCGAAGATGCCGTTTTATCGAGAAGTCCTGATGAAATACCCCCACTCCCAACTCCTCACTCACGGGGCCGCGGTGGGGCTACCCGATGGGATCATGGGAAATTCTGAAGTGGGCCACACGACGATGGGCGCAGGGCGCATCATCTATCAAGATCTCACTCGGATTTCGAAATCGATTCAGGACCGGGAGTTCAATCGGAACATGATTTTGCGACAGACCCTCGAGGCCGGAGCACGGGCCACGGGGCGAGTCCATTTAATGGGGCTCCTCAGTGATGGAGGCGTCCATAGCCACATGGACCATCTTCTTTCACTTTTAGATCTTTGCGTTGAACTGCAGGTTCCGCAGGTTTTCGTTCATGCTTTCCTCGATGGCCGTGACACCCCGCCAGACTCCTCGCCCAAGTACCTCGCAATGCTTCAGCGGCATCCCGCTTTCGGGCCACTCGGAGTAGGGGCCACTAAAGCCTTTGCAGCCTCCCTCTCCGGCAGATACTTCGCCATGGATCGCGATCAGCGCTGGGACCGAGTCGAGAAAGCTTGGAATGTCCTCACCGGACAGACAACTCCCCTTCAAGTATCGCCTCTCCAAGCCGTCCAGGCGTCTTACGCGCTCGGAAAAACGGATGAGTTTGTAGAGCCAATTCTGCTCAATCCAGTCGGCGCCCTGCGCGAAGGAGACTCAGTCGTTTTCTTTAACTACCGAGCGGACCGCGCACGCGAGCTCAGTGAAGTGATATCAACCGACGATTTTCATGGCTTCACTCGAAAGGTACGTCCGAAGCTTTCGGCATTTTGCGGCATGACGGTCTATGATCGTTCCCTCCCTCTGCCTGCGGCTTTCGGGCCCCAAAATCTAGATCATATTTTTGGGGAGTGGATCGACGAGCGGCATTTAAGACAATTCCGAATCGCAGAAACCGAGAAGTACGCGCACGTCACTTTCTTCTTCAATGGCGGCCGCGAGAGCCAGTTTCCGGGCGAGGACCGTTTGGTCATCCCGTCTCCTAAGGATGTGCCCACCTACGACCTCAAGCCCGAGATGAGCGCCCAGCAAGTAGCCGAAGAAGCAGAGCGCAGGATCCTCTCCGGGCAGTACGATTTTGTGCTGATGAACTTCGCAAACGCCGACATGGTCGGCCATACGGGGAACTACGAAGCGACCGTGCGCGCGATGGAAACGCTCGATCGTTGCTTGGCTCGTGTCGTGGGGGCCGCTGAAAAAAACGGCTACCACGTTCTGCTCACGGCCGATCACGGAAACGCCGAAGAAATGTGCGACCACGAAGGGCGCCCACACACACAACATACCTTGAATCCGGTGCCGGCGATTTGGGTCGCACCCCAGTCTGCCATTGCCCCGCAGTCTTCCCGCATCGCCCTTCGGGACGGCGGACTCCAAGATATCATGCCAACCCTTTGCGATATCATGGGACTTCCGCTCCCGAGAGAAGTCACCGGGAAATCCCTGATTCCCCCAGGCGCACTCCTGGGCTGAATGTAGTTTTGAGAGGATACAGAAATGCTACAGATCCCACACCTACCAGAAACCCGTAAACTAAAAGCCCTCGCGGTCCTGACAAGCGGTGGCGATGCCCCCGGAATGAACGCGGCTATTCGCGCGGTGGTTCGCTACGCAATCGCAAAGGATTGTGCCGTATACGGCGTGACTAAAGGATACAGTGGACTGCTTGAAGGCCAGATTCAACCCATGGAAGCCTCGAGTGTAGCGAACATCATCCAGCGCGGGGGAACGATCCTCAAAACTGACCGTTGCGAGGCTTTTTTCAGGAAAGCTGTTCGGAGAGAAGCAGCCCATATTCTTCAACGTAAAGGGATTGAAGGATTAGTCGTCATCGGTGGCGATGGTTCTTTTACGGGCGCGCACCTCATGGAGAACGAAACCGGCTTTCCAACGATCGGAATCCCCGGGACCATCGATAATGATATTGCCGGCACCGAGGATACGATTGGATTCGACACGGCCGTCAATACGGCAGTGGATGCGATCGACCGCATTCGAGACACGGCGAGCTCGCACGATCGCATTTTCGTCGTGGAAGTCATGGGCAGAAGCTCGGGATATATAGCATTACAGACCGGGATCGGCGGTGGCGCGGAAACGGTTTTGGTTCCCGAGCGAAAAATCCCAGTTTCAAAGATTTGTGACACGATCGAACGCGGCATTCGCCGCGGAAAAACCAGCAGCATCATCGTCCTTGCGGAAGGACGTACACCTGGAAATGCCCAGGTTTTGGCTCAAAAACTCGAGGATCGGGGATACGCCACGAAAGTCTGTATTTTGGGCCACACGCAGCGAGGGGGCACCCCCACTGCTCATGACCGAATGCTCGCCTCTGCGATGGGCGCGTCGGCCGTCGCTCACCTCATGGCAGGTCACTCGAACTCAATGATTGGATGCCGCGATAACCGCATACAACTCGTGCCCTTCAAAGACGTGATCGGAGGGAAGAAAACCCTCTCCACTGCTCTTCTTGATCTGGGAGCGGTTCTCGCGACCTGACGCCCGATCATCCGGAATTCGGTCATCCGCCGAAAAAAGCGCATGGATCGCCCCTAAAAAGGGGCTGCCCGTGGGCGCGTCTTTTGCTCAGAAGGCGCGAATGTCCTCCACTCCCACCCTGCTTGAGACCGCGGCTCGCCTCTTCTTCGTTTGCATCGGATGTAAAATCGGGCCTCCCGCTGAAGGCCCTTTTTGCGACTCCTGTACCCGGGTGCTCACGCGCGCGCCTTCTCTCTGCCCTACGTGCTGGTTACCCCACCCGATTGAAAGCGGAGGATCCTGTCGTTTCTCAAGCCGCAGGATGACAAACGAAGAACTCCCGCCGCCGCTCTTCGCGCTCCTGAACGCTAACCCGCGAACCCTTGGAATCCTGAAAGCATGGAAAACCGGGGACCTTTGGGGAGCCACTGATCGATATCTCTTCAAGAAAATGCGGGAACTCGCGCCCGAGCTAGAGGTCCACATCCGAAACGTTATCCAACCCGACTGGATCGTACCTGTTCCTCAGCCTCCCCTGCGGCGCTTTGAACTTCATGGTGGCAGCACGCTACGACTGGCCCGAGCTTGGTCCGGGATCACAGGCCGCCCTTGGGTGGATCTCCTGGCGCCGGTTTTCGAGGGCGCGACGCGCACAAAGCAAAGCACGCTCTCCCTCCGCGAGCGCTTCGAGAATCCACTCGAATTCAGAATCCGAACAAGCCGTTCAAGGCTCTGGCTCAAGGGGCACACGTCTCCGAGAATCCTACTTGTGGATGATATCGTCACGAGCGGAAGGACTTTGATCACGGCTGGGCAAACCCTTCAGCGCGAGGGCTATCGGATTGCGGGATATCTTGCTCTCGGCTGGAGACCGGCCAATCGGCAGTGACCAGAGGCCTTAGGCCATGCGCCGCCCGAGCTTCATCACACCGTGAGTTTTTTCGACCGTTTTCAAAGGAGGCTTCAAAGGCGCGACAGGGGGAGGGTCGATTTCCATAAATGCGGCAACCGACACTCTCGCCAATTTTTCCGGCAAGAGCATCACAGCGCGGGCGATGCTTAGCCGTCGTTCCCGACATGGCGCGCAGCGTTTCATTCAACTCTTCAAAGTACCCGGGAGGCACAGGATGCCCTGAATCTGCTTTCTCAGCTTCCCGCCAATAGAACTGAACGCGCCATTTCGCGCAGCAGGCGCCGCAGCGCTGACACGGATGAACAAAGGGGCTTTCCTGCGTTTTTGGAGTCTCGGTCCTTGAGATTCCCATCGCCCCTCCAAGAATAGGATGAGGCGATAGGGTTCTGCAAATCGCTGACCGCTTTTATTTTATTTAGGAAAGCGAACTGTTCTGTTCGCCGACCCACTGCGCATCCGATTCAACGGAGACGAAATCAGGAGGTGACTGCGCCGTGGTTTCCTCTCCTGGAGAAGTCTCCCACTCGCCCGCGAACTCCAGGAATTTTGCTTCCGCACACCAGTCCGCAAGCTCGGACCGCACAAGGTCCACCGTCTGCGTCCAAGCAATAGAAGGCCCGTACCCGTCGGTGAGGAAAATCACGCCAGGCATCGACGGCAAGCGAGTGCACTTCTCGGGCGCAGCACCATTGTGACAAACTGTGCTCTCTTCGAATGCGACATGCTCTGACTCTAGGGTTGCGAGAATCGTATCGACTCCATCCCCAATCCACTCGGGTCCGACGAAAAGCTTTTCGAGCGCTTGCTTCATCCGGCGAAGTTTTTTTGCAATCAGGTGATTGTCTTCCACTTCGTCCTGCGCAAGAAACGTCGTCCAAACACTGCGCATTCCGCTATCGAAGAAGTAACCCAAAACGTTGCGAGCGGTGTCTTCGCCCGCTTCCTTATGGAGTGCTGCAAAGAAGCCACATTCGAGGCCCGACTGACCCACCGGGCGATTGTGCCTGAAAACCGCTTGAATCAGGCCCGATGGATTACGGCTCCGATTGAAAGGAATGGGCTTAGGCAATCCTTCCATTCCAGCCAACTTCGACCAGCGATCCGCATAGATCACGCGATCAGCGAAAATCTTTTCACCTGAACCAAACTTGACGACCCAGCGATTGGACTCGTCATCGCGAACCATTCCCTCGATCGGAAGTCCTTCGTGACGAACAACATTGGGAAGTTCAAGAACTCGGGCGCGCAACGAGATTTCCACTTCAGCCAGGTTCATCGCTCCGAAGCGTACTTCATCGAGCGCTACAAATCGGGCTTCCGGAGTCCAAAGAGAATCCTTGAGCTCAGCCTCACGCTGTTCAAGCGAGGTCATTTTTCGCCAGGATGGCTCGCGAAACGATTTATTACGAAACTCACGAAGCGAGCTGACTCGTTCAGGGCGAGAGATCTTCAATCCGAACTGGCCCGAAACCCAAGCCAGCGCATCCGCGCACTCTCCTGCGTTCATCGTTGGAAGGGGCGACAGAATCCGAGCCCCTCCACCGGAAATCCAGGTGACGTGCCAACCCGCTGCTGCGTGAACAGCGGCTGAGGCAAGGGCACTGGCACCATCTCCCACGACGGCGACACAGCGTCCGGCGAAATCGCCCCTTTGAGCCTTAACCGCCTCTGGGCCGGTCTCAGCTAAGAGTTGATCCTGAACACGAGTAGGGTTGCGTTTTGCCATGAGCGAAATCCTCACTTCACGAAGCGGATGATTCTAAAAATTGTCGATGAAGCTCGCGCACCGCGTCCTCAATCCGAGAAAGAGGAACAGCGACGGTGACCGCAAGAGCCGAACCTGACGCGATCGTAACCGAAGTTCCGCACTGGGCAAGGATTTCCACGATGCGGGCCAAAGCCGCCCCATCTTGTGAAAACCGGTCTCCCACCACCGAGACAGGAACCTGATCATCCAGGAGCTGGAACTTCTTAAGGAAACCCTCAGAAACAAGCCGATCTAGGCTCTTTTTCCACTCCCCTAGGGATTCACGATCCGCAAAAAAATAAAGATGGGGATAAGCGATTAACGGAGCGACAACAGAAAGCCCAGCTTTCGCCGCAGAGTCCCACACGGCAGCAGAAGAACCCGGTCGCTCAAGCTCCGCATGAATCAGAAACTTTCCTGAATCCGAGGTCACACCCGTCACTTGAAATTCTTCCATCGAGTCCCCTTTTCGAAGTGGCACTTGCGCCTCAGAACGAGTGACGATTTCAGTGCCCTTTGCGGCCGATTCCAGCGAATCAAGCGCTCGCAAACTATTTCGAACGACCAGCTTCACTTCGTATTTTTTTGCGACTTCCACACTTCGGGGGTGCAGTACGCCTGCCCCGCGCGAAGCTAACTCCACCATGAGGTCGTGACTCAATGAGGTCAGGTGCTTCGCGCCAGAAACTTTTCTTGGATCCGCTGAAAAGACTCCGTCTACATCGGTGTAAATTTCACAGACATCGGCATCCAGAGCCGCCGCCAAGGCGACAGCCGTGGTGTCCGATCCCCCACGTCCGAGCGTCGTAATTTCTTTCTGTTCACTGACGCCCTGAAAACCAGCCACAATCGCGACTTTTCCAGCTTCGACCGCCTCGCGGATACGATCGCCAAGAATGCGTTTGATGCGAGCCCGACGGTGACTACCGTCCGTGATGATTCCACTCTGAGATCCCGTAAACGAAATAGCCGGAACGCCGAGATCAGAAAGAGCCATGGACAGCAGAGCCATCGAAATCCGCTCCCCGGTACTGAGGAGCATATCCATCTCGCGTCGGGGCGGATTCTGAGAAACTTTCTGCGCTAAATCGATGAGCTCGTCAGTCGTGTGTCCCATCGCTGAAACGACCACGACCAAACCGCGCGTCTGCTCGCGACAGTGAGCGATTCTCTGCGCAACCGCGAGAATCCGCTCAGGACTCCCGACCGAGGTGCCGCCGTACTTTTGAACCACTAAAGGTCCAGAGGCGCTTGGAGCGGGGTACCGAGACCCTTGAGTGTCTTGCGATTCAACCTGGGACATTGCTCTCGATGTCTCACATGAAACGGAAGGCTCCAAGCCCCCAAGTGTGCGCGTTAATTCTTGTTCCGCCGCCGAGCAGCCGCTCGGTCGCGTTGAGAAACTTTTGCGCGCTTTTTCCCCCAAGACTTTCGCTTGCGACGATCGGGCGGATCCCGGATTTCCAGTGAAGCAACCGTTCTCGACGGATCGTTGGGCATCGGCAAAAGCACATGAGTTCCACGCCGTAATGGAGTACTCCCGCCGACTCGGTTCAAGTCGATCAGCGGATCCACTCGTAACCCCAAATGACGAGCCACCCGCTGAAGCGTATCTGGCCCCTTGGTTCGATGCGTTAGGAACTCCACTTTTCGTGGAAATTCAGGGTGATTATAGCTCTCCATAAATTTGTCTTTTGATGACACGGGCAATCGAACCCGAAAAGTAGGGATCGTCGGCGGAGTGCACCAGCGAAGGAGTTCCGGATTCAATGCTTTCACCGTTCCATACGATAGCTCAGCGGCCCGAGCCACTTGCAGAAGATCAGCTGGACTTTGGACTTCAAACTCGACCAAAGGTTCACCTGATATCTCGCCTTGCTTGTTCACGGATGGCATCGCAATCGCCCGAGCCTTCTCGCCTACCACTGCACCCTCGATTGCAAGCGATTCTCCGCGAATCGCTTCATCCGGGTTGACCCATCCTTCGCGCTTCAGAACGGTTTCAATCGACTCAGGGTTCTCGCCCCCGGCAGCCACTTCAGCGGCTAGTCCTTTGGCAGGCTCTTTCTCTTTTTCAACGACGACGACTTCGCCGTCAGTGGTCACCACTTCACCTTCATCCGCGTGAACACCACTTGCCTCGAACCCGAATTGAGTTCGATTCTTCGCCACAATCGCAGCTGCAATAATTTTCGGGACGTAGTCGCGAGTTTCTTGGCGAAGGTAGCGATGCCGGGTGAGCGCCCAGTAATCCTGAGTGCCATAACGCCGAATAGCGCGGGCAATTTTCGCCTCGCCCGCGTTGTAAGCTGAAGCCGCTAGCTCCCAACTTCCAAACATCTGATAGAGGTCCTTCAAGTACGCTATCGCTGCGAGCGTCGACTTATGCGTGTCACGACGCTCGTCCACCCACCAGTTCACCATCAACCCATAGCGTTTGCCGGTCGCCGAAATGAACTGCCAAGGGCCAACCGCTTTCGCATGAGAGCGAGCCAGATTATTGAAGCCGCTCTCGATCATGGCTAGGTACACGAGGTCCTCGGGCATTTTATTTTCCCGGAGGAGCGGAATGATGAACGGAATAAAGAATTCGGAACGTTCCAGGTAACGAGTGAAGTGGGGACGCCCCCGCCCCGTGAAGTAATCCACCCAATGAAGCACTCGCGAGTTGAGAGTGAACGGATAGTCGAACCCCGTATTTTCGAGTTTCACGCCGCGAACATAAATCGGCGTTTCGCCTTCAGTGCCGCTTTCCAGGACAGGCCCGCGCGCACCCGTCTTCGCCCGAGACTTTTCGATCGAAGTGTCCTCAGACCCGCGACGTTTCGGAGTCGCACAAGCTCCGAGTGCCAAACAGAGAAGTGCCACTCCGAGATGAACACTGTTTCTTTTAAGTTTTGAGAAGACCGGGCCTCCAGCAAAAGACACGGACCCCGACACAACTTCCATCATCGAATGATTGAGCGCCATTCCCGATCGACCTCCTTAGCTCGGCTCTTTTCATGAAAGAGAGTCAGAGTCTAAGCGTGGACCGAAGGAAGTCAAAGAGGGTTGATTCGAAAGGAGAACTTTAATGACC
>CANMSW010000069.1 GCA_947500275.1 Bacteriovoracaceae bacterium
CCCGGAGGCGCGGAGCCAACCGGTCGAACGAACTGACGAAAGGCCAAGTGCACTCGAGCGAGCACGGGAGCCTCGGACGCGCTATCCTTAATCTCGTGCGCTGAGATTGGGGATCTGAGACAACCCGCTTCTGCCGGGGAGGCGGGTAGGTCTTGGGCGTCTTGGAACTCTTCGGTCCAATCTGAAAAGAACTTGAGAGAAAAGCGGAGCCGACGTTAATTTTCTATATTCATTTTAGATTTCGGGATCTTATGTCAGCACGCTTTCTGCTCTCTTGAGGTTGAAGCCTCCTTCAGTCGGTGGCAGGCTTTTTAAGGGCTGACAGGCGGCCGATCCGTGCCGCGGAGTTCCGCGTTGACCTCTCGTGCTCCGCGATGCTAGCGGTTTTCGATCAAAATTTCGTTTTTGATGGAATTTAGAAAGGCCCGCTGAATAGGGCCTGAGGAGCTTCCTTTTCATGAGTTCAAATAACGACTTGTTTGCAAAATGTTTGAGTTTTGAGGACGCCAAAAAAGTTCAGGCTGCCGGGGTTTACCCCTTCTTCCGGCCCATTGAGGCGACCTCGGGATCCTCCGTCGTCACTCACGGCAAGCGTCGGGTCATGATTGGATCGAACAATTACCTTGGACTCACTCACCATCCTAAAGTCCAAGAGGCAGCAAAAAATGCCATCGATAAATATGGGACAGGCTGCACGGGTTCACGGTTCCTGAACGGGAACTTGGCTCTTCACGAAGAGCTCGAACACCGCCTGGCGAAGTTTCTTGGAAAAGAGTCCTGCCTGGTTTTCGCGACCGGATTTCTCTCCAATCAAGGCGCCCTCTCATGCTTGATGGGCCGCAAGGACGCCATTTATTCTGACCGTGAAAATCATGCTTCGATTGTTGAAGGGACTCGGGTTGCGATGAGCGATACCGTGAAGTTTCGTCACAACGATATGGAAGACCTAGAGCGGGTCCTCAAACTGACTCGTAATGATTATGAAGGCGCACTAATTGTGGCCGATGGTGTGTTTTCCATGTCGGGCGATATCCTCAATCTCCCGCGCGTGATCGAGCTTGGAAAACAATACAATTGCCGCGTTTATGTCGATGATGCTCACGCGCTCGGTGTCTTGGGGCCTGCGGGTCAAGGTACCGAATGGCATTTCGGAATGCCGAATAGTGCTGATCTCGTCATGGGAACTTTCTCAAAATCTTTTGCTTCCATCGGTGGGTTGGTCGCAGGGGATGAAGACGTCATTCATTATATCAAGCACAAGGCACGTACGTTTATCTTCAGCGCTGCGATGCCGCCGGCTGCAGCAGCTACGGTGCTTGAGTGCTTAAATATTGTCGAGAGCGAGCCTGAGCATCACGCCCGGCTTTGGAAGAACGCTCGACGTATGCAAAAAGAGTTGGTCGGGATGGGGTTCAGTACCTTGAACAGCCAGACTCCGATCATCCCACTTCTGATCGGTGAGGATCTTGAAGCCTTCACGTTTGCTCAAAAGCTTTACGAAAATGGAGTATTTGCTACTCCAGTTGTGAAGCCGGCTGTGCCAGACGGTTGTGCTCTGATCCGCACAAGTTATATGGCCTCACACACGGATCAGGATCTCGATTATGTTCTCGAGGTTCTCCATCGCCTGGGTCGCGAGTTTGGCGTGATTGGCGCAGGAAGTCGCCAAGGGGAGCTGGCCGAGCTGGCGCGAGCCCACTTTGGTCAGAAAACCAGCGTCAAGAGCTCGGAGTCTTCACTCCATGCTTCACCTTCGGCGCATTGATTCGTCCCACGGTTGGCGAGACTTTTTCTCGCTAACCCAGCCGGGGCGGTCTCACTCCGTTTTGAATCGAATCAGGTCCGTGTTCGCTGAGTCCAGCGAAGCGGGCCTGTTCCGTTTTGAGGAGCATCCTTTTTACCGTCATGGTCTTGCAGCCGCCTTTGTTGTTTACGACGGAGCGATCCCCGTCGCACGTGTTGCCGCCGCCATCGATCTCGACTTCATTCGCGAGCGTCGCGAAAGGGTCGGTTTTCTGGGGTTCCTGGCTTCCCGTGAAGGGACCGCCTTTGAGGCAGCCGAATTGCTCGTGAAGGCCGCGTCGGACTGGATGAGAAGCGAGGGCGTGAAGGCTGCACTTGGGCCTGTAGATTTGGATTTTTGGAGGAGCTCTCGTCTCGCGAAAGCGGATTCGTCGGACCGATATTGGACCGACGCGCTGACGCGGCTCGGGTGGGCGGTTGTGGATCGCGGTGCAGTTTTTAGATTTCAGCCTTCCGAGGCCAGTTGGCCCGCAGCCTTCGAGGCGCGTGCCGAGGTGGCGCGGCAGGCGACTCGGGTTCAATTGATCGAAAGTCAGAGTCACCGGGATCGCTCCGGACGGCTGTCGTCTTGGTTGAATCCAGGGGGATTAAGGGACAGCATTGAATCGGATCTCAGGCTGCGCGACTGGGTCTCTCGAAGCGATTTGGTGATCTCGGGAAAGGAAAGACGCGAGCCTTGGGAGCGCTTTCCGAGTGAGTCGGAGTGGCTGGCCTGGAGGCGTGAAGATCGGGGTACGGTCCACGACCTCAGGGTCGAAGTCCTAGGTTCACTGGCAGCTTGGGTTCATATTCGTGAGCAGTTGGGTTCGGCTGTCAGCCGGAACGCCAAGCCGGTCTACCGAGTGGTCAAGACCGAATGGGATCTCGCCTACCGTGACTTTGATCTCTTGCCTTGGATTGTAATGGAGGTCTGTCGATGGGCGCAGACCCGTGGGGCTGGACTCCTCGAGTGGGATGTCCCGACCCTCAACTGCATTCTTGCTCGGGCGCTTACTGACGCGTTCGACTCGCAATCGGGAGAGCCCACGGTCCTGCTAGGGACGGCCCTGCGCGGTTGAAAAAATTCCTTCAATCTTGCGCGCTGCGTGGGTCGTCAGCGATTGCCGCGGCGGGCCTCCCCAGATACGCTCACACTCCATGGACGTTGAAAATAATCAGAGTGATCGGCCACAGGGAATTCGGGGGAACTCGCCCGCTGTTGCACCTCGTTCAACTCACGTTCGAATCTTGGGCATCGATCCGGGCTCACGCTTGTGCGGTTACGGTGTCGTCGATTGCGACCCCAGAATGAAGCGGATTACTCACGTCACTCACGGAACCCTGCGGCTTTCGAATACCGGCGGCAAGGCAGTGATACCACTCGAACGCCGATTACTCTCAATCTACGAAGGGCTGACTCGAGTCATTGAAGAATATCGGCCAACCATTTTGTCGGTGGAGCGGGTTTTCTTTGCGAAAAACGCAGTTTCCGCTTTGAAGCTCGGGCAGGCGCGCGGAGCAGTAATTCTATCGGGCGCTATTCATGGTCTAGAAATCGCTGAGTACAGCCCGAGTGAAGTGAAGTCCGCGATTGTAGGGCATGGTCAGGCGGACAAGTTTCAAGTCGCAAAAATGGTCGAAGTCCTTCTCGGACGACAGACCTTTGCGACTTCGGACGCATCAGATGGGTTAGCCTTAGCGATTTGTCACGCGCAGATGGTTCAACTTCGAAGTTCGATGACACACGACTCGACGAACCACAGTGCTTTGGGGCCTATTCAGCGGTCGGCTTTAAGCGGCAGGCGGGGAGGTTCAATTGCCGCTGCCATCGGAATTTCCGTAGACGACGTGAGTGGGCGGAAGAGTTGGACGCGCAAGACGGCCGATCTTAAGCCACGGGATAAGGTTGATGAACTGAAAGTGAGTCGTCCGCGTGAACTTTCGAAGCGCGGTCGACCGCAGGAAAAGGAGTAGGCGGAATCATGATTGGATATTTAAAGGGACGTATTCTTGATGTGTCACTCGACGGAAAGATTTTGCTTGGAGTGGGGGGAGATTCCCCATCGATTGGATATCAAGTTTTGGTCCCAGCGAGCCCCGCTTATGTGGGGTGCGTCGCAGGATCGGTTGTTGAACTCTATATCCATACACATGTACGCGAGGATGCCTTAGATCTTTTTGGATTCATGAGCCGCGAAGAAAAAGAACTTTTCCTGACCCTCTTGGGTGTTAACGGAATTGGACCTAAGGCTGCACTGGGCTTGCTCACGAAAGTGTCCCCAGGAGAGCTGATTGAGGCGATTGTCCGGGAAGACACTGAGTCGTTGATCAAGGTTCCTGGGATCGGGAAAAAGACGGCGGAGCGAGTAATTGTGGAGTTGTCGGACTCACTGAGAAAGAAAGTGGAACAAGGAGCCTTTGCTGCCCTTGTATCGCGCGGTTCCCGAACAGGTGCTTCCATTCTAAATACCAAGTCCGAAGCCTCTAAGAAGGGGACCGCTCCTTCACCAGCTGGGATTCCTTACGAGGCGCTCGAGGTTTTCGCCGATGCTAAGGATGCTTTGACTGGGCTTGGGTATCGTGAGGCGGAAATTCTTTCAGCGCTGCAAAAGGTCTTGGGCGCGGACGCTCTGGCTTCAGCAGGTGTACCGACTCCTGAATTGGCTATTCGCGGGGCGCTGCGGCAGTTGATGGTTCAGCGCTAATTGAGGCACTTAGATTTTATTCTGTGTGAGGGGTGAACGCGATGGATGACCAAAACTGGGGTCCAATAAATGGAGAGAAGAAGGTCCGGCGCGAGCGCGATTTTCGCGATCGTCTCGGTTCTTCAGAACCCGAGGATATGGACGAGGGTGCATTCGTCGACGTAGCTCCTGTGGAAACGGGATCCGAGAAGTCGCTTCGGCCCCAAGTCTTGGATGAATATATTGGTCAACGGAAAGCGAAGGAGAACCTTTCCCTCTTCATCGAGGCTGCACGCGCGCGCGGTGATGCGCTTGACCACGTATTGCTCGCAGGACCTCCCGGCCTAGGAAAAACCACACTCGCCCATATCATCGCGTCCGAAATGGGTACCCGCATTCATAGTATCACTGGACCGAATATCGAGAAAAAGGGCGATTTGGCTGCAATTCTGACGAACTTACAGCCTGGCGATGTGCTGTTTATTGACGAAGTCCACAGGCTTCAGAAACAGATTGAAGAAGTTCTCTACAGTGCGATGGAGGACTATAAGCTCGATCTCATTATCGGAACTGGCCCGGCAGCTCGGACTCTGAGAATTGATCTCCCTAAGTTTACCTTGGTAGGCGCCACGACGCGGACCGGACTTCTGACCGGACCTCTTCGTGATCGCTTCGGAGTTCCGTTGCGCCTTGATCTCTATCCGGTGGAAGAACTTCAGCTGATCGTTTTGAGATCAGCGCGTCTTTTAAACGTTGAGATGGATGAGGCGGGTGCCGATGAAATAGCTCGGCGTGCACGGGGTACCCCTCGGATCGCGAACCGATTGTTGAAACGCGTTCGGGATTACGCCCAAGTTCGTATGGATTCAGCGAAGGTTGATCGGACGGCCGCCCGTGAAGCCCTCCAACTGTTCGAAGTCGATGCCCGGGGTTTAGACCCAATGGACCGCAAGATTCTCAACACGATCATCGCTAAGTTTGATGGGGGTCCTGTTGGGGTAGAGACATTGTCCGCTGCCGTAGGCGAGGAGCGAGAGACGATCGAGGACGTTTACGAACCCTACCTGATTCAGGAAGGGTTTATTCAAAGAACCCCGCGGGGGCGGGTGGCAACGCGGCAAGCTCACGAACATTTGGGTTTCCTTTGGGATGATCGGAAAGCGTATCGGTTGAACCCCGAATCAGCCCCTCTGAATGTAACCTAGAACTATCGGTAGATGTGCTCAGCGGTGCACACTCCGCAGCCTGAGCGTGTGTGGAATTGTGTACAGTGTGCAACTGCCCAGTCAGAGAAACACGTGTCCCCGCCCCCCGGGGGGGTTACTCGTCAGTGGCCGCGTAACAGCTTGAAATGAATCACACTATTCGTTTTGCTTTCTGATGGAGAGGCTTTGAGGCGACTGCAATTCGGTCGACATTTCGAAATGCAAAGTAGCGGCATAAGACTTGCTCTTCTCCTCTACCGAAGGTGTTGCGACTAGGGCTGAGGAGAGGCCCCATCATGGCTTTTCAGAAGACACTGAAGGCTCCCGTAATTGTCCGTGGAATAGGTTTACATTCAGGCGCTCCGGCGAATCTGACTCTTCACCCCGCTCGGGCGAATCAAGGGTTAAGGTTTGTTCGGACTGATATCGACCCAGAATTCGAAGTGGCTGGGCACTATCAGAACGTCGTGAATACGCAGCTTGCGACCACGATCGGGCGTGGCAAGGTCACCGTGAGTACGGTTGAGCACTTGCTGGCCGCGCTTGCGGGCTTAGGGATCGACAATGTGAGGGTCGAAGTCGATGGCCCAGAGATCCCAATCATGGACGGCAGCTGCGCCGCTTTCATCGATGCGATTCTCCAAGTCGGAATTCAGATTCAAAAGCAGCCGAAAGCGGTCGTTCGGATTCGTGAGCGTGTCGAAGTGCGCTCGAATGAGAAATGGGCCATAGTCGAGCCGTCCAGCCGCCTGGAAGTACAAAGTGCTATTGAGTGGGATCACCCATCGATTGGTTATCAAGAATTTCAGTTTATCGAAGGCGTCACCGCGATTTCCGAGTTCTCGCGCGCTCGTACTTTTGGTTTCCTGAAGGACGTAGAGGCCCTGAAGCGAATGGGGCTCGCGCGAGGGGGATCTTTAGAGAATGCGGTAGTTCTAGATCACGCGCTCGTACTGAACCCAGAGGGACTCAGGTACCCCAACGAGTTTGCGCGCCATAAAGTTCTTGATGCTTTAGGTGACTTTAAGCTCGCAGGCGTTGCGATTGAAGGAAGTTTTAAACTTCACCGTTCAGGGCACGACCTCCATCGCCTGATTTTGGCCGAGATCTTCAGTAACCCTGATCATTACGAAGTCCTGGATGGCGCGGCTGACGAGAATCAGCTCAGCCGACCAGAGGCGGTAGTCTTGGGCGATTTGATTTCCAGCATCGCTTGATTCCTCTTCGAGGCGGGGGTGTCTTCCTCGATGCATCCCCTTGTTTTTCGGAATATCCTCGTCTAGGTTTAGGTTTCTCGAAGAAGGTCGGGATGTGGCGCAGCCTGGCTAGCGCACTTGCATGGGGTGCAAGGGGTCGTGGGTTCAAATCCCGCCATCCCGACCATTTTTTCAAGGCTCTTTCCCTTAAAACCCCTTAACCATCGAAAACCTAAAACCTTGGGCTTCAAGGGGGTTCAAGGATCTGGGGTTCGTGGAGTTCGAATAGAGATCAGGGCCAAAGAACTCGTTCAATCTTCCAAAGATATCCGCTGCTGTCTCGCTATACTCCTGGGTGAAAACTCCGCTGACGTAGGCATGCCGGAATGCATCGACATCATTGTCATGGAATCCCGGAGCAGACGTGTTGATTGTACCGTCCGAGTTTTTGGGAAGTTCACGAATATTTTCGTCGAAGTATTGGTATGCCTCGGCTTCAGCCTCATCTCGCAATGTTGGGGGAATTTTCATCTGTAACTCTTCTCGTAAAAAGCCAGGATATCAGCCAAACGTGAAATACGATGGATAATGCGGACATTATAAGGTGATAGTCAGTCAGCACGAACGCCACGCCCAAAGCCGAAGGGATCAACAGCACCCCGAGGGAGTATCGAATCCAGTTTCTATGAGAGAATGAGCTCAGTAGAAGACCAGCGTTTAGGACCAACGATGTAACCAAGCCACCGAGAATTTTTCGATGGATCTCGGGTGTTTCAGCCATTCGCCGCAGAGTGTTCGCACACAAAATAACGAAGAGAAGAGCGACGAGGCGTATCGCCCACTTCTGCTGACGAACGGTTAACATAGCCATTTCATGCTGCCTTTTTGAGGCGCTCGAGGCCATCCAAAATGAGTACGCGGATCAGGACTTGGTAGGGGATTCCCTGCTTCTCCGCCACGAGCTTGAGTTCCTCGATGGTCTTTTCATCCAAGGCTACACTCGTGGGCTTTTTCCGCGAGTCCTTGTAGCGCTTCATAGCCGCGAGGATCTTGTCTGGCACGAGCTCAAAGGGTTCCTCATAGCTTTTCAGAGATTTTGCGGAGGGTTTCTTCATACTGCTTCCTTTCCTTCTTGTGGGCGGGCCTGGCGCTGATCACCCGCACCCGGCCTTCCCTTAAAACGAACGCTACTTGCAGGAGCCTCCCGCTTCTAAGGCTTGGGCCCACAAGGCCCAGTCGTTGCTCGGGTACAGCTGGGCTTGTCTGGATACCCCGAAGGGAGAGACAGGCCTGACCTAAATACGGCCTCCACTTCCTCAATGGAAATGCCGTGTTTTGTAGCACTTTTGGTACGATTGCCACGATCCCATTCAAATTCGAATGAAGAGGCTCGAGAAGCCAGAATAGGAGCCAGTCGACAAATAGCCACTGCGCCACGGTACACTATGAGTACACTATACTAATAGTGTCAATGTTCTGGTTGACGTCGAGAGGCGTGGCTTGGATGGCTTTGAGTCTATTGATTTTCGCTTCATATCCTTCACCTCCCTCAAAGGCCTGCCCGCTCGCGGGGCGAAGGGAGGTTCATCCTATGAACCAAAAATCAAACTCACTGATCTCCGTCGACATCAAGATCCGCATCAACCGCGGCCGCCGTCGGAGTAAGCTACTCATCGCCCTGAAGTGCTTCCTTGGGCTGCTCCCTGTACTGGTTCGTTTAGGCCTTCAGCTTAAGCAATTCATCCCGGCGCCAGCGTAGGCCCTCTATACCAGCATCTTTCTTGCCCTGGCCTCGGGATTTAAGAACCTGATAGGTGAATTGTGATCCGGAATTTTGCGCTACGTTTGGGTTGAAATCGTAGATAGGGTCCAAAGCTGCTTTTGACAGCGGAATGAATTCGACGCCTTCTTTCTCATAGGCAGTGAGGCTCCCCTCGGTTCGCTTCCACACCCTTCGGGCGTGTTTTGCGACCCAGCTCATCCGAAACGGCGTCCCTCCCATCAAGATCCAAAAGATCTGCGGCTGGAAGGACCTCAAGACAATGCAGCGGTACATCCGCATCGCTGGGATCGAAGTCGACGGGGCGACCGAGCGGCTAAAGGTGCTCCCCGAGCCCGAGACTGTGGCCAAGGTGGCGCACCTCTTCGAATCGTAAGCAGTCCAAACAGTCCAGAACACCCGGTCCAGATAGGGCCGGCTGAGTTCTGGCTGAATTGAGTGTTAAAGTCTTGAGTTCTATGGTTGTGGATCAACCCGACCATTAAAAAAGAGAGGTAATCCTTCCGGATTCCCTCTCTTTTTTTCGAACGAAGAACCAGAAGTACTGAGTCCTTACCATTCCATTTCGACCTCGAGACCGAGGTGATCCGAGAGTTCGGCCCAAGGACTTTCGTTCAAGGTTCGGCATGATATCACTTTAAGGCCGCGAAAATACACTCGGTCGAGGCGAAGCGCGGGTAGGAATGACGGAAAAGTTCGAGCGTGCTTTCCGTAGAGCTTGATGAAGGCTTCTTCTAAGCAGGCTTCTTCTCTTAGGATTTTGGTTGAAACCTCGCGCCAATCGTTGAAGTCGCCCGCCAGGATCACAGGCTCATGCGGCGGAATCGTCTCTCGGATCCGCCTTCCGAGGACATGTAGCTGCTTGCGACGGTCCGCCTCAAAAAGACTTAAATGGACGCAAAGGACGTGCAGCTTTTTTGTTTCGCCCGTCGGTTCGGGCTTCAAGCTGAGGACTCCGTGGAGAATTCCCCTTCTCTCATAGCGGGAGGAGGAGATATCGAGATTCTCCCAAATTAAGAACGGAAAGCGGCTCAGTATGGCATTTCCATGATGGCCTTCGTCGTAGATGGCGTTTTTACCATAAGCGGTGTGGGGCCATGTTCGGTCGGCCAGAAACTCAAAC
>CANMSW010000070.1 GCA_947500275.1 Bacteriovoracaceae bacterium
TCCGCAGAGAAGCGATATACTTCTTGATCGCCTGCCGGCCCTGGTATTGAAGTTCGGTCCTCGCCCCTGGCTCAAATGGATCCTGGCCATCGATGATCGGCCGAAGCCATATCTGAGATGGTCCTTGAGTTGCATTTATACCTGTAGAAATGGCACTCAGGTGATCGATATATCGGTTGCGGATTGCGTTTTTGATGTGTCTCTCACGATTCAAGAGGTCATCCAGTGCGGAGCCCCTCGCTTTGTCTTTTGGCTTTTTATTTGTGTGCCTTCCAGCTTCCGATGGGTCGGAAAAGTCAATTACGAGGGTGGTTGCAGTCTGGGGCATATCCTCCAAAGGAAATACCTCGACGGCTCCGGCACAGAGGGTTCCGCAAGTTTCGATTCCTGAATGGATGAGGCCAGGGAAAGAGAGGCTCTCGAGCACCACCGAGTCGATGGGGCCCTCATGGACCCAGGTGAGCTGTGTTTTTTTCTCAACGAAATTCGTTCGTTGAGACGTGGGGCTCGCGACCCAGAGCGGAACAGCCAGCTTAGCAAGATCGTGGGTAGGAAGCTCGGCCTTTAGGAACTCTCTCAAACACTTTCCGTCATTCACTTCAGAGTCGGAAAGCAAGCCCATGAGGCTTGTGTTCTTCATTTCGATGCAGTCCTCGCGCAGACGTTGAAGCTTCCAGGCGAAAACGCCAGGCCGAGGATCTGCAGCATATAATGAGGCGACTAAGGCGCTCATTTCCGATGCATGGATACTTCTAATGGGGATGCCCTGCTCCGCAAGCTCGAGAAGGACCCCCGAACCAGCCCACGCACGGATCCAACCCGGACCAAGAACGAGGTGAACCCCCTCCGAAAGGGGAAACGCCTGTGGGCTCTCTTCAGGCTGCTCCTCGGGCTCTATTTGGACGGTCCCACCCGAAGGTGGAGTGCCGAACTCGCTTGCGGTAGAGAGAGTCCCCTTCCCTTCAGCCTTGGGGTTTGAAGGTGTTTTGGGGACAGTCGAACACGAGGCCAGAACGAGCAGAACTGCGGCCCATGATGCTCTACTCAGACTACTGCTCTTTCTCATTCTCATATACCTGGTTTGAACCACGCCAAATACTCACGATTTCCGTCTGTTCCTTCAATAGGAGAGTCGACGATTCCGTGTCGCACGAGCCCGAGGCCCTGCGCGGCTGCAGTCACCGTCAGAATCGCCTCCTGTCGGTAGGACTCTTCCCGCACGATTCCCCCTTTGCCCACTTTCTCGCGACCCACTTCAAACTGCGGTTTAACGAGAACAACCCAGTCCGAGGTTGGGCGTCCGTATGCCAGGAGTGAGGGCAGGATTTTTGCGACCGAAATGAATGATACGTCCATGACGAATAGATCGATTTTATCGCCAATCAAAGAGGGGTCGAGGCTGCGAGCGTTCGTCTTCTCATAGACCTGAACCCGCGGATCATTTCTAATTTTCCAGGCTAATTGATTGTGACCGACATCAACTGCATGAACCCTAATTGCGCCTCTGAGCAGAAGAACCTCGGTAAAGCCGCCCGTGGAGGCGCCGACGTCCATGGCTATTCTCCCCTCAACCAGAATAGGAAAAGTCTCAAGCGCACCGACCAGTTTCAAAGCCCCCCTCGAAACATAGGGATGGTCAGTTTTGCGCAGTCGAATTTTCGCTTCGCTCGAAATCGCCGTTCCGGGCTTGATGACCGGTACATCATCCACCAATACGTCACCCGTAAGAATGAGCGCCTGGGCTCGCTCCCTGTTTTGAGCGTGACCTAATTCAACCAGAAGTTGATCCAATCGATTCTTGTTAGTCTTCATTTCCGCATCTCATGAGTTCGACCAACCGCCCCTCAAGACCGCTCATCTTAAACTCCGCCAAGAGCACGTAGAATCGTATCTTCGTCTACTTCGGCTTCTCGGTCGATTTCAGCGAGGCCTCCGTGGGGAGTGGCTCGGTCGGGATAAGCGATGAGTTTGAACCGCGGCAAGTCGCCAGAAACAGAGGACCGCTCAGCCCATGCAGACGCAAAGGACTCGCCAAAGCCACCACTCCGAATACCTTCCTCGATCACTATCACTCTCCGCGGAGAATTGGCATTTGAAGCCAGTCCGAGGAGCTTCTTGGATAACGGCTTGATCGTCTCGACATGGACGAGTAACGCCTGAAAGGCGTCAGGCATGCGCCCAAGAGCCTTCAAAACTTTTGGCAGGCTGTGACCTACAGATATCACTAGCGTTTCTACACCGGGGTCCCAGGTCTTCGTCGAGGCCAGGGTACCGTTAAATCCAGGACCCCGCGTTCGAGCGAGCGGCCCCGTTTGCAACCAATAGCAGCCCTCACCGTCATCGAAAAGATTCTCACTTAAGACCAGCGGAGCGGATCCTCGTGGAAACCGAATAAAAACTGGACCATCCGGTATCCCGCGCGCCTCAAGTTGGACGAATATCTCTTTTAGGCTCGCTTCACTTGCGGGTGCGTAGACATGGGCGCCAGGGATCATCTTGGTATAGGCAATATCAAAGGACCCATGATGAGTAGGCCCATCCGGACCCACCAGTCCCGCGCGGTCCACAGCAATAATGACGCCTAGTTTTTGAAGCGCAACATCGTGAATGAGCTGATCGATGCCACGCTGCAGAAAGGTGGAGTAGATGGACACGACCGGTTTCCATCCCTGTGCGGCAAGTCCGGCCGCGAAAGTGATCGCATGGGACTCGGCAATTCCCACATCAAAAAATCGTTCAGGAAACTCCTGAGCAAAAAGCGATAAGCCTGTGCCCTCTGGCATGGCAGCAGTGATTGCTACGACCTTAGGATCGCGTCGGGCCCACTCACAAACTTGGCGCGCAAAAACTTCACTATAAGAAAGGGGTTTTGGCTTCTTGAGGTCCGCGCTCGGCGGCAGGGCACCGGAAATGAGCGGGGAAATTCCGTGATATCCACTTGGGTTCTCTTCGGCAGGTTCGTATCCTCGCCCCTTCTGGGTTAAGACGTGGAGCGCGACAGGCCTGCCCAAGTAGTTTTTACGCAATCCTTCGAGAAACCCTAGCAGTTGCCCAAGGTCATGTCCGTCCATAGGACCGACATAATCGATTCCGAG
The DNA here is from genome assembly GCA_947500275.1 of Bacteriovoracaceae bacterium. Classification (GTDB taxonomy): domain Bacteria; phylum Bdellovibrionota; class UBA1018; order UBA1018; family UBA1018; genus CANMSW01. The sequence goes on from CANMSW010000070.1 coordinate 3,096, forward strand.
CGCATCGAAGTATTCGGCCGCTCGGCCTCCACCCAGGAGTGCTGGGGTTGCTCCGACGTTCGGCGATATAGACATCTGATTATCATTGATCACAAAGAGCAATGGACCCAGCTCCAGTCCCCGCACTTGCTGTAGCGCTTCCAGTGCCAAGCCTGCGGTGAGTCCCCCATCGCCAATAACCGCAGCAGTCCAGCTCTGGGTTTTGCGTCGGGTCCAGGCCGCTGCAATCGCCGCCGACAGGCTCGTGCTGCTGTGTCCCGCTCCGAAAACGTCATGTTCGCTTTCGGCACGGCTGAGGAAGCCAGACAATCCGCCGAACTTTCGAAGTGTATCAAACCGAGACCAACGGCCGGTGAGTAACTTGTGCGCATAGGCCTGATGGCCTACGTCCCATATGATCGGCTCAGCTGGCGAGCGGAAATGCCGATGAAGCGCGAGAGCGATCTCCACCGTGCCCAGGCTTGCGCCAAGGTGGCCTCCATTCTTGAGACACACTGATATAATCTGCTGCCGAATGTCGGCCGCGAGCTCCTCGAGCTGAGTCAGATTAAAGTCTTGGATTTTTTCTAGTGCCTCGATCACGACCTTGGACCACCGGCTTGGTCGTTGGGGTTTGCCGGAGCGACAAAAGGCCGAACCTCCGCCTGCCCGTCGGCACTCATGCTCACCAGTTGCTCGACCCTTTGCTCAGCGGCAGAAAGTTGCGTTTGTGCAGATCTCGCAAGCGCGACGCCCTGCTCAAAAGCTTGCAAAGCGTCCTCAAGGGACAGTTCACCGCTCTCCAACTGTCTGACGGTGGACTGAAGCGCTTCCAGTGTTTTTTCGAAGTGATTTTTGGGCGCGTTGGTGACGGGTGAGGCTGGTTGAGATTGGTCTGACATTTCTCTGACTTATCACTTTCGGGCATGGGCCGCAAAGGCGCGGCTACCAAAAGTCCGCTCAACTTTCCTGGGCGAAGGTCGATGAGCAAAACATGCCTAGTGCTTTCTTCCGGAACTTAAAGTTAAAGCCCGCGCGGTTGCTCGGCTCCGAGGCCCGCCAGGGATTGATTCAAAGATCGAGGCAGTTAGCATCCTTGGCCACGGTGGGTGGTATGGTTGGGTTGGTGTGCCCGCTTTTCTCCTCCACCCTGAGTTGGTCTGCCGCGAGCGAGGCCTGGGAGTCCACGCTTCCAAGCTGCTGGGAGGATGGACCGGTTGTGGACCTGACTGCAGAAGTTTCGTTCGGCGGCGGCCGCGTCTCATTCTCATCGGAAAATGGGGTCGGCCCTGTTCGTTTGCCGCTCGCTCCATGGAAACCTGATGTGCTGACTGAGGCTCGAATCCTTTGGGTCTGGATGCCAAGTACAGGATCAGTCCCTAATGGCGCTCCCCATGAGGATGGTCTTACCGTCTCCTTGAGTTTTCCTGATCCAAAGCCCCTGGGCCTGCCCTATACATTGCAGGGTTTCGCATTCGAAACCTCAGACGGCGTCTGGGTGCGGGACTGGTCAGGGCACTGCGAGAGCGCTGGGGTTTCAGTCTTTCCGCACCAGAGCTGGTCGGAGCAAGTGAGTCTTCCAGATGAGCTTTCCGCAACAACGCGCCCACTTCGGATCCGAGTACGCGCGTGGGGTAGCAGAAACTAAAACGAGTGAACTCCAGAATCAGAGCCCAGTCCTCACTTGAGTAACCACGCCCGGCGAAGCGACGCCGATTTCGCTCCAAGATACTTCATCCGATACTTCGTCTCGAAGTTCGACTTTGTGCAAGCCGGCCACAAGTTGCGTACTCATAATGCGGTTGCGCCCTGGGCTAAGTGTTCCGGCAACAGTCAAACGTTCGCCGCCCTCAAGGTAGTAGGTTTCTGGCTCTAAAACAGGGTTTGGCTCGATCGGGTAAGTAACCGGATAAAGACTATTCGCACGCAGTTGCTTTTCGTTTGCACCCCAAGCCCCGACGATAACTCCGCTCTCGGGAGATACTCCGCCCTCAAGCTGGCTAACCCAACCCACAATCTGTTGGTCATCAAAGCCAAAGAGAGTGCCGACCTCAATCGCGTTATGGTCAGAGGTCTGAACTCGCACACGATGAGGAAAGGACCCTGCAGCGCGATGGTATTCAAAATAGAGTGGCAGGTTTCCAGCAACGAGTAGCTCGCCGAAGCGGAATGACCCAACAGAGTCGGTCTTCACGACGGAATCGAGTTGACCCACACGACTCACAGTCACGCCCGAAACGGGGGCAAAAGTACGCGCCGAAGCACTCGAAACCTTACCCCTGACCGAAACCTTGCGTATGGCTCTTAGATCTGCGTCCGTTGAGTAGCCACCGACGATCGCCACGGCGACCGGAATGCGCTCGCCAGTCCAGGCATGAACAAGAGAGACCACTTGCATACCAGGCTCAACGTTAAGGAAGGCGAAGCTTCGCTCTTCCTCGATGTCTTGACTACTCACCTGTCCCTTGTCTTGTTTCCAATAAATTGGATACTCAGATCTTCCGCTCAACTCGACACTGTAGCCTGCAGGAATACTGCCCACCAGCAACCCTGCCGTAGGCTGAATGGTGACCCCTGCCAGTGCAGCCATAATCGATGCGTCACGATAAGAGGTGAGCCGAGAGGACGATGGGGCATCCGCTCTAAGATAGGAAAGTGTAGGCCAGTGGTCAGCAGCAGTGGTGACTATCCAGCCCTCGGTCGATCGGTGAGACCAACCCTCGAAGCTCCAGACCGAAGATTTAGCTTCACTTACTTGCTGACTATCCAAGATTGTCTGATGGTTTTGACTATTCAACTGTTCTACTGCCGCGCGCAGGGTTTTACCTGGTCCTTGCGCCACCGAAACATCAGAAACCGGAACGACCCTGGCTGCAAAAACCGGGAGTTCAGATGGGGCTTGGACTGCCGAGACTGACGGCCGTTTCGTCTTGTGTTCAGCACCTGCCACCCGGTGAGTCGGTTGAATCCTTTTTTGTTCAGCTCTGACAGCAACACGGGCCGGAGCCGAAACCGACGAAACTAGGGTGTCCCGCTCGTCTTGGGGCCGCAAGCTCCCCGATTCTGTGTGGTTACCCACAAACCAATTAAAAGAGCCAAAGGTTGCTCCCGAGGTAACGAATCCATGCGCCTGTGGCGGCTGCGCCGCTATCTGAAGACCCTGAGTGCGCGCACCGAACAATTGGGAACTTTCGAACCACTGCGCAACTTCGGCCTGAACCTTCGACTCCAGTTGAACCTCAAGGAACCTGCTCCTGCGCTGCGCCCACTCTTGCAGATCCGCCTGGCGAACTTCTAGATTATCGAAAGATTGGCCCGTCATCTGAAGGGAGCGGCCGACAGCCGCCCGGGATCGTCGCTTTTGTTCAGGTCGGTGGGTTCCAATTTTTGGCACTTGCCGGGCCCCTTTGGGCTCGCGAGGATCCGAGCCTGCAAACCGTTCTCCAGTCATCTCGGGGGCAAGGAGTTTGATCTGCTCGGGTGCGGCAAGTTGAAGCCTTGAGGCGAGCGCATTTCCGAGATCAGCGCGAAGCTTAGCTCTCAGAAGAGGTTGCCAGCGAACGCTGCTCTGAACGGACTGAGTCGGTCCATTCACGAGTGATTGAATTCTTGCAGTCAGGCCGAAAGCAGCTAATGCCGAGAAAACGGCTCCCAAAGCAGCTCCCTGAAGAGCGCTTGCCCACGGAATTTGAACTTCTTCTGATTCACTCCAATGAATCATCGTCACTCAGAGTTGCTATCCTTGGCCTGGCTTGGCCCTATTTCAAATTAAATAAAAACAAGATGAACCTAACAACCTTAACGGTTTCCCTGGCGCATCCTCAAGAGGCAGAACCTGCCGCGGCCCTAAAAAGAAAGCCCACCCAGGTCAAAGTTGCCTGGATGGGCACTTGAGTAGGTAAAAGATGGGCTTAATTTACTGCACTTTGACGAATCAGTGCGCGCTGAAGCTTCAACTCATACTTCCTAAAATCAGACGCGGTGAGTGACGCCTCAGAGAGCATCTTGAGCGCCTTTTGTTGAGCCTGGCGAGCGCGGTCAACGCTGATCTCGCCCTTGAGCTCGATCGTCTCAGCCGTAACCGTCAGGTGCCCACCACTGAGGCGGAAGAACCCGCTCGAAAAAACACCGCTGGTGAGAGTCTGGTCCTTCGCAAGCGTAAACTCAAACATCCCCGTCTCAAGAGTTCCAACCATTTGAATATGATCTGGAAGAACCTCGATCTCGCCTTCAGATGTGTTGAAATGCGCTCGCGTGATCTCTACGTTTTCCAACAGGCGCCGCTCTGGCGACAAAACCGTCACAAGAATTGTTTTCGACACAAGAAACTCCTCGCCGCTTCAAACAGAAACGAAGGGGGTTTCACGCTGACTTACCGCGTGAAACCCTTCGTCAACTCATCGTGATTACGAGATGGTTTTTGCCTTCTCGATTGCGTCTTCGATCGTTCCAACGAGGTAGAAGGCCTGCTCAGGAAGCCCATCGTGCTTGCCGTCGCAGATTTCTTTGAAAGAACGGATCGTGTCTTCGATTTTCACAAAGCGACCTGGGATACCGGTGAACTGCTCTGCCACGAAGAATGGCTGAGACAAGAAGCGCTGAATCTTACGGGCGCGAGCCACCGTAACTTTATCTTCCTCAGACAACTCATCCATACCCAGAATTGCAATAATATCTTGCAGGTCTTTATAACGCTGCAGGACCAACTGCACTTGGCGAGCTACGCCATAATGCTCAGCTCCAACCACTTGAGGGTCCAGAACGCGGGAAGTCGAAGCAAGAGGATCTACCGCTGGATAAATACCCAACTCAGAAATCGCACGCGACAAGTTCGTCGTAGCGTCCAAGTGAGCGAAGGTCGTCGCCGGAGCCGGATCGGTGTAGTCATCGGCCGGAACGTAAATCGCTTGAATGGAAGTAATAGAGCCCTTCGTGGTGGATGTGATCCGCTCTTGAAGCTCACCCATCTCAGTGGCGAGAGTCGGCTGGTATCCGACGGCGGAAGGAATACGTCCGAGGAGCGCGGACACTTCCGAGCCTGCTTGAGTGAAGCGGAAAATGTTATCCACGAAAAGCAGAACGTCCTGGTTTTCTTCGTCGCGGAAGTACTCCGCAATCGACAGTGCGGACAAAGCCACACGTGCGCGCGCTCCGGGTGGCTCGTTCATTTGACCGTAAACGAGCGCGGTCTTTTCGAGGACGCCCGACTCCTTCATCTCCATCCAGAGATCGTTTCCTTCACGGGTACGCTCACCCACACCGGCGAACACGGAGAAACCACCGTGTTGTTTTGCGATATTGTGAATCAATTCCATGATGAGAACGGTCTTGCCGACGCCTGCGCCACCGAACAGCCCGATTTTTCCACCCCGCGCATAAGGCGCGAGCAAGTCGACAACCTTGATGCCGGTATAGAACGGCTGAATGTTCACCGTCTGATCCGTGAAGCTCGGTGCCTTACGGTGAATCGGATAGAATTTTTTTGCCTTCACTTCGCCCATTTCATCAACGGGCTCGCCAACCACGTTCAAAATACGTCCGAGCGTCTCACGACCGACGGGAACCATAATTTGGTTGCCGGTATCTTGAGCCGGCTGGCCGCGGGTCAAGCCCTCGGTGCTGTCCATGGCAATGCAGCGAACGGTGCTCTCACCCAAGTGTTGGGCCACTTCGAGAACGAGGTTCCACTCACGATTATCGATAGATTTGTTCGTGACGCGGACTGCGTTTTTAATTTCAGGAAGACGGCCTCCGTCGAACTCAATGTCGACGACCGGTCCGATGACCTGCTTAATACGACCTGTGCTTTGCGATGCGCTTGCTGACATCTTTACTCTCCTTAAATACTGCCCTGGTCTTGCCGGTGGGCTCGACCAGAAAACCCAGTGAACCTATATCGTTTACGCTTAAGCTGACTTCTGGGACTCGCTTCCAGAAATAATCTCGAGCAACTCTTTAGTAATCCCGGCCTGGCGCTGTTTGTTATACTCCAGCGTCAACATACGAATCATATCACCCGCATTGTCCGTTGCATTCGACATGGCAGTCATCCGAGCACCATGTTCGCCTGCCTGGGACTCGAGCAATACGCGGTAAGCCTGTGCCGCAAAGTTCTTGCGGAGCAATAGCTCGAGAACCTCGGTCGCACTTGGCTTGATCATCTCAACCTGGCCTGACGTAGCGCTTCCGTCTTGGGTCTTCCCTTCAACAGGCAAGAAACGCTCGCTGACCGGGGTTTGTATACCCGCGTTTTTGAACTCGTTATATACGAAATGAACTTCCGTATATTTGCCAGATTCAAAAAGCTTGATCAGTTCGCCAGCTACTTTCTTGGCGATGCTATAAGTGACCTTGCCGCCGAACTCCGGGAAGTGAAATCCGATTGTCCGACCGCGACCGCGGAAGAAATCGTATCCACGCCTTCCTACACAGCCGAGCTCCACTCGGTCATAGTTCCCGCGATTCACTTCGAGCCATCGCTGTGCAGCACGGATCACGTTACCGTTGAACCCACCGCAAAGACCACGATCCGAGGTAACCACCACCAACAGGACTGAGCTCTGGCCTTCCACAGACTCGCCCGCACGCCGAAGCAACGGGCTCTTTACTGCAGCAGCACTTTCCGCGCTTGAGGCCAGCTCGATCAGAGACTGTATCTCCTTTGCGTAAGGCCGA
>CANMSW010000071.1 GCA_947500275.1 Bacteriovoracaceae bacterium
TCATTCCAATTTCAACTCGCGGATTTTATGAGCATCCGAGGATAAGTCCTGTTGCCTAATTACGCTGACACCAACGCACGAAGACTGTTTCTTCGTTTGAATCGACTTCGCTTATTCGACCGCCACGGGTTGGGTCGGACAATATTCGGCATTGTGCTTCACCATCTCGGATAGCGCACGAGTCACTGGGCTAAATAGGCCAGCCTTTTTAGCGGCATCAGGACTATCAAGGGACCCTTGGGTTTCTGTAAGGAGTGGTGCGCCCGACTCATCAATTACGAATGCCTCAGACTGCCCGTCTACGCCCCACACGACGCCCTTCTCGTAATCGATCGGAGGTTTAGAATACGGGCTCAGGATTTGACCTCCCAAGGTGTGCCAACGCTTCTCTTTAGCAAGAGATAGCATAGGTTTCGATTTTGAGAGTAGGGTCAATATCATCCTCGGAATGTCGTTTTGAGAAACTGGATGTTCTTTGAGGACTTGATTCAGTTTCTGAATAGCGTTTTGAACCTCCCTCTTATGTGGGTGGTTTTTAAGAGACTCGGGAAAAATGTGGATGAAGAAAGGAATTCTACTAAGAATGGAAAGTTGCTCTTCAGGCGAACGATGGTCACGCTCTCCAAAAAGATCCGCCTCAGAATGAGAATGATCCCCATATGCGATCGCGATAGAAATCGACTTCGAAGTCCGCGATGCCTTGGCGACCCCTTCCATGAGAAGGTTGAGTGCCGCGTCGACATATCGAAGAATCATCACGCGGTTCGAAGTGAGGGGCCGCTGTGCTACGGCCGGATCAAGAGAGCTTAAAACCTGCTCAGCAGCCTTGCGGTCTTCCGGGAGGAAGTCGTCAGGCACCTTGAAGGGCCGATGCGAGCTCAACGTTAAGATCCCGGTGTAAGTGGAGCGTTCAGCTGGAAACGTGTTGATTCGGCTCAATGTGAAGTTCATCAGTCGTCGATCAGACAACCCAATGTCACCATCCCAAAAGGCAGAAAGGTTATCTTGAGCACCGGGGATCCGGCGGATATGCCAAAAGTCCATACCTCTGGCAGCGAAGAACTGGGTCCTTTGGTCAAACTCTGGGCGATATCCGTGGTGCATTTCAGTGAGGCAGCCCCTGTCCTTGAGTAACTCGGGTAGGCAGCGGAGTTGAATTTCCAAAAGGTCGCGCCCCATAGAGAGCAAATGCGGCAGAGTTCCTAAGCCACAGAAAGAAGCGCTAATGGCTTGACTCGTCCTTACGCCCGCTTGGCGAAGGTTGCCGGCTATGATCGTCGAACTTCCAGGCTGCCTGGCCTTCTCGATGAGGGCGTTCCAGTGTGGAATGGCTTCCTGAGGGAGCGGGGAGCCTAGGCTCGCAAAGTCTGCGCTAAGGAAGGACTCCACAAGCACTTGGTAAAGATTGATCGGGCGATCGACACCGGAGAATAACGCCGTCGAAAGGTCAACGAGAGCATCTTCGAGGGATTTTCCAAATTCGCGGGAGGTGGATTGAATGCCCTTCGCATTATTCAGGGTCTTATCCAGGGATTGAGCGAGCGGATTCTTTTTTCGCTCACAGTTCCGAAAATGAACTGAGGCTGAGGGATCAATCCCTAGCTCAGAGAGACCGCGGGACACTTGCTTCGGGTCAGTCGAGTCTAAGGTCTGCAGGAGGGATCGGACGCCAAAAAAACCACTGTCATTCGAGCGGATTTTGTCTCGGCGGACGAAGGCGCCGAATGGTGATTCGGTCACTCGATTATTTAAGAGACTCTTCAAGTACGGGGATGAGGCAAACCAAGCGAGTCGAGCCTGGTTGGAGACGAAAACAAGGAGTCCGGTGGAAAGCATTAAAGTCGTCCACTGACTGATTCTGGTTTGTCGCTTACTCAGCCATCGAGTGAAGAGTGCCGCAGAGATCAGAAGAGCGCCCCATCCTGGAAGGATCGTTTGGCCAACCGCCAGGCGAGCGTAAGCCATTCCCACGCCTGAACCACCCTGTGAATTATTAATATCAAACCAAGAAGGGTAGATGCCCCGCTCTACTCGAAACTCGGAGCCAAGAAATGAGGCAACCGCAATTAATAATGTTGGTAAAACGAAGGCCAAGGCGAGGAGCGCCCCGTTTGCTCTCCTCTTCCAGAGAGTGTGAACTTTGAGGAGAGCCCAAAGCCCAACCCAGATCGCGATAAAAAAAATCAGATTAAGGTTCGTATCTCTAAGAAATGCTGAAAAGAGGTACTCGGATACCCTGAATCCATCTTTGCGGAAATGGTTCATCTCCTCAAGACGTCCTGGGAGGCCACACATCCCTGCCACGAGGGACACACCGAGTGCTAGGTAAGTGCTGTCGCGAAAGGAGTTTCTAAAGAACCTATAATCCATTCGCATCTTCAGCCCTGCATCTGATTTTGACATGTTCATATTTCAATACAGAAGATCGTCGCCGATGAAAACCCCTGCCCATCAGTGTTCTGCTTGTGGGTGGTAAAGGCCAAGTGATAGATCCAACCTCTCATGAGGCATCTCAAGATTGGCGGCATTTGCCTGATTGCTCTTTCGCTCTTCTTTTTTCGTTTTCAAAACCTGAGCGACATGGGTCTGGAGTTGTGGATTGGTATTCGGGCCGGAGCCTGGCGTGGGTTCTTGGAGGATTTCTCCTGGATCTTTGGGGTTTTGGCGTTAGGACAGCTCACACGTGCTCTAGGCTTGCGACGTCTGTCGGGCGGGTTCGTCAGAGCCGGATTCCTTTTGGCCCTGTTGGGCGCGTTTGGTGACGTTCTCCATTTTAGATATTTTCATAGCCCCCTCGAACTCTGGGTTGTTCTTGAGCACTTGGGCGACGGCTTTGCAGTTCGAAAGTCGGCTGGTGTCCTTTCTCAATCTTCGTTCATTTTTCTCGGCGGCTCGGTTGGACTTCTTGGATGGTGTTCTTACTCCTTTGCGCCGTCTCACCCGCTAGAGCATGGGTGGCCTCGTGGCGCCTTCTGGGGATCACGGTTGAAGGGGCTAATCCTTCTGGTTTGTGTGACGAGTGGGGTTCTCCTTTCGTCTCCAGGCAGCCGCCACGAAAGTCAGGTCTTTGATTCTCAAATCTTCATTCGGTGGGCGCGCGACTTTGGGCGTGAGATGCTCGCAAATTCAGGCGGCGAAGGCTCAAGTCATTTAAAGCAGTTGGATCAGGATGCGAGATATCTCGCCGGCTTGAATCGTGAGGACTATTCTGAGATCCAAGAGGGTGCTGGGGAGGCGTCTTGGCCGCTCGCTCGAGAATTGAAAGTAGATGAATCGGAAACACGAGCATTTCGCAAAGCACTTGGTCTACCTGAAAAGGGCCCGATCAATATCTTTTTTGTTTTCATTGAAAGTGGGCGCGCATTGGAGTTTTGGCACCCCGTTCTAGGACGACGCCTTTTTCCAGAACTTCGTCAGCTCCTGAGTGAAAAGGGGATCTCCTTTCAGCAAGCTTACTCAGGTGCATTTAAGGCCGGGCAAACGGTTCGAGGTCAGTTCTCGACCCTCTGTTCGATGTATCCTGACCCTCTTGGTCCGGCTCCAACGATTTCGAATCCGCGGATCAAGGTGAACTGCTTGGCTGACTTAGCAAAGAACAATCACTATAAAACCACCTGGTTCAACGCTCACGAAAAAACCTTCAACAAAAAAGATATCTTCGAGTCCTTACACGGAACTCAGGCCTTCTATGACAAGGATTGGTTTATACGACATGGGGTGCCTACTTCGCCCCCACAGCAATTTGGTCTAAGGGATCGTCCTTTTCTTCAAGAAACCCTCCGGGAGTTGAAGTCCATCGACGCGTCGGGCGGTCCTATTTTTGCCAACATTTTAACGACCACTTCTCACCATCCAAGTGGCTGGATTCCGGAAGCGGGGCTCACGCCCCAGCAAATCGATGAGTTGCTGGGTGAGGTTAACTCACCGGCTCGCGACTATGGATCGGTTCTGCGATACGTCGATCTTTCCGTAAGTGAGTTTATTCGTGGGGTCATCGGTGATCCAGTTCTTGGTCCAAACTCCCTCGTCGTTCTCTTGGGAGACCATAGCCACTCTCATTCGATTCCTGACGGGCTTTCTTCGGTTTCAAAAGTAGAATCCCTTTTTCGTATTCCCATGGCCCTCATCACTCGCGGGATGACTCAGCCACGGGTGTTTCAGCAACCCGTTCATCAGGTCGATCTCGCTTTGTTGGTTTCAAAGATAGCTGGGCTTCAGGGTAATGTTTCGTGGGTCGGGCGTACTCCCCTGCGTGTAGAACATGATGGTGTCGTCTACGGACAGGTAGGCTCTCCATGGGTCTATCCCGGTCTCAATGGGGAAACGCAATTCCGACGGGGCTCTCATCTCTGCGTGGATAACTCTTCTGCGACTGGAGTGGAATGCTACGAGGTTCCCGATGGCACCGACCCGCTTTATTGGACGACGGCCGAAGTTAAAAGTAATCGAGTATCTTTTCAGGCTTCACCATCAAATGACATGCTCAGAGTCCTCGAGGCGACTCATTCGCTGGTGACTCATGATGCCCTGTTACCCCGTCAAGTCCGGCTCAAGGCACGTTCTTCACCCTAAGGGAGACTGATACTATTTATTTATAAACATGGACTCGAGTCTCTCCAGCGAGCGGCGAAGTGCGAGTGGGGTGCTCGTTTGTTGAAGGTCGCGCTCGAGCCCTTGAGTCAGGCGTTGGATCTCAGTTTTTTCGAAGGAGAAGGAGGCCGATTTTTTCGGACCTCCTCCTGCGAGCGCTTCTCGATTGTTGATAAATAGTTGAGCTTTTTTTCCGTAGATTTCAATGATGAGGTCAAAGTCTTTTTTTTTCTCATCATCGAGTCGAACCCTGAAAAGGCGACCCTCGTTGACGACTACTCCGATACTTATTTTCAACTTTCTGTTGATGGATGCGATTAGGTCGACGGCCGAGTCCCATTGATGCGTGTTAATCATGTTTGCCTTTACTGGCGAAAGAACTGTCCCTAGAGCGGGTTCTATTTTTTCAGTCGCTTCACGACATCAATATAGATGTGCTTCAGTTTTAAAAAGAGTCGTATCCTTGTCGAGATGAGCTCCACCCCTCCCGCAGTAATAATATAACTTGGATTTTTTGCGAGAACCCCGAAGAAGCCCAGAACAACCACGAGAAATCCTAGGATCCAGTAGGAAAGAATATCAGTGATCAGGCTTTTCAAGTTAATCTCTGACGATCCTTGGCCCCAATCGGCAGGGGTTATTTCGAATTCGAGCGGACTGCCGTCGGGCCGGGTCAAAGCGTGAGAGTCTACCCAGCGAATGATGAGACGCCTCAAGGCAGCCGGTAGCTCTTCTTCCCGGCGAATGGATTTGCCCTCAGGAGCGATGACCGGGCTTCCGGCGGCCGATAGAATCTCAAGACCCAGCCAAAAGAGATGGGCCTCCCACTCGGCGGCTTCAAAACGAGCATCTTCAAGCGATTTCGCCGAGACTTGGATCTGCTCATGATCAAGAATAGAAGATAGGCCCAACCCGCACTCGATTGAAACTCCATGGGATTCGACGGTGCCTTTCGGATTTCGTGAGAAGCTTCCTAGGATCACACACGCGTCCGTTCTCTCTGATAACGAGAAAGGGAGCTTAATCAGCGTTTGCCGAGCGAGCGCCTGATCGGGAACCGCTGGGGTTGCTTGATTCAGAATTTCGAATCGGAAGGACTGGCCGGTTATTCGACGGTGCTCCTTCAGCCAGCGATCGAGAATGGGGAGCCATTGAAGTCCGACCTGATCTCGCGACGCTCGCACATCCTCAGGATAAACTCCGACTAAGCCATCGGATTCAGCCGCCGCGAGCGACGAGGGGGGCAGAGCCAAAAGTCCGAGCATCAAGATTATTCGTTTTGTCGGGGCAGGCTTCCAGAGTCTCTCGAGTGATAAGGAGGATTCGTTTTTTAGATTCATCGATGCTTTGAGTTTCAATGAAAAAACAAAAAAGGGCGAGTGCTTGGCTCGAGATTCGTCGTTCGATGTTGCAAAATGAAGTGACCTCGGCCACCTGAGAAGTCCTCTCTCCATGAAAAAACGAATCTTCTTAAGTCACCGCTATTGGAGTTCGCTTTGGATCCTCGCTGCGGCGTGGCTTTTCTTTTACTCCGTCGCGGTCGAGTCGATCGCGGCGGAAGGTCTGCCCAACTCGATTGACCTCGAGCCGGTGGAGTATGGCTCGAGTTCGGATCGCTCTGATTTCTCGGATCCTTGTGCGGTGGGTTGGGGGTTCTGCCAGCGCGCTGGGAGAGACGCCCCGGGGGATAAAGAGGCGGTTTCCACGTCCGTTAAAGCTGAATCCCCGGGTGGGGTTGGAAGTCAGCTTTCTTTGGACACAAACGTGAATGTGAATACGTCGGGTCAAGCCGGTGGCCGGGCCACGGTAGTTGGGCTCGGTCGATCCTCAGAGGAAACCGACGCTCGTGCCCTGGGAATTTCTCTCAATCCGCCACAAGGGGGAGGGTTTGATCTCTCCTCATTTCCGTCTTCCATTTGGAATGCCTGGTCCTATCGAGAGGGCGCCTCCGGGAGCGGGGCATCGCTGGCTGACGTCCGCTCGCCGTCGGGACAAGTTGAGTTCCTTCCTTGGACTGCGGCAGCACTTTTGCGCTCCCCAGGTGATTCATCCTGGCGCCTTTTGCAGAGCGCTTCGACACTGAATCTCTATGAGTCCTCGGTCGGATGGGTTTCCGGAAGCAGGTCTCTCGCTGCGTGGGCGGGCTGGACTTCTGGCGGAGTTCAGGGGCCGGCCTTATCGCTTTCTTGGATGGGTCGGGAGACCTTTGAGCACACAGGTGTGTTCGATGCACACCTCCTTTTTGCGGACCTCCAGAGTGAGCCCCTGGGCTCTGAGTCCTTTCCGACGCCAGGGGCGACCCAGCGGAGTCTGCGTCTCATTCCCGTGGCCGGATGGACCCGCCGCACTTCAGGGGTAGGGACGATCTCTGTTCGTGGGTTTGCCGACTGGGGCGCTATCGATTATAGCGCGCCTAGCCTTGGCTATGGATCTAACGATGACTCTCAGAGAGTCGGTGCCAGTCTGGCGATGAAGTCTTTTTCGGGGCAGTGGAACTGGGGGTTGTCTGCAGAGCAATCTCGATTACAGCAGACTTCGCAGTCGGCTCATTCGGAATGGGTTGGGCAAGCTTGGACGAGTGCCCGGTGGGAGGGGGGGGCTGGAATTCTCTGGGAGCCGACCGTTCGCTGGGCCTGGGTCTCGAGTCTCGAGAGTCGCGGTGGACCTCAAGCGGATCTGAATGTGACGTACCCCTTCGCTTCAGACAGCGGCACCTTCTCGACCCGCTTTGGGACATTCCTTCGGGTTCCGTCACTTTTGAATCGATTTTACGAGTCTCCTTTTTTTGAGGGGAATCCGAGCCTGTCGCCAGAGAGAGTGTGGTCAGTTCGGAGCACCTTGGGCCGTTCCTTTTGGCAGTTGGCGGCATTCGCTGAAATTCGGGAGAATGCGTTGGTCACCACGGGTGTGTCTCGTCCCTTTAACGCAGGTTCAGCAAGTCTTGCGGGAGGGGAGTTTAAATTGAAGGGCGAGCTCATTCCCGCCTGGCTAGAGGCCGAGCAGTCGATTCGTTGGACGCACTCGAGAGTGGGGGTGACTGGGGAGTCTTTTCCTCTCGTTCCGGATTGGAGCGCGTCAGGGCAGCTTCGGTGCCGAGTGGGGAGGCAGTCTCTCGCGCTTTTAGCCCGGGCTGTTTCCGACTTCGCGTCAGGCCTAGGTCCGCAGCAGCCGGGTTTTGCGCTTTGGACTGCAGAGTGGGAGTGGCACCCTTCGGTTGAACGGTTTAGCCCTAGAATTGCCGTTCGAATTGAGAACCTTTTTGATCGAGCTGCCGCTTGGATACCCGACTATCCGCTCCCCGGTCGTGTCTTTTCCGTTGCTCTGTCCTCGGAACTCGAATAAGGCCTGAGACAACCGATAAGTTGAAAGACTTTCGGGAATTCGCACACTTCGTGTCCACGTGGTGCCGACTTCCAGATTCATCTGGTCGCGGTCAGGACGAAGTGGAGGGGAGTTCAACCAGTCGGAGTCTGTTTCCGACCGGCCGCTGAACTCTGGAACCGCGGTAGGCTGGATTACTCGTTTTGCTGGATGTCGCTTGCCGACAGCTCAGTCGAATCTCCCTCCTCTCGCATTTGTTCAAAAATTCTGTTCAATTGAGCAGTCGTACCGCCCTGTGCGGTTCGGGAGAATTAAAATGCCTCAAATCACTATGCGTGAACTCCTCGAAGCTGGTGTTCACTTTGGTCACCAAACTCGTCGTTGGAATCCGAGAATGAAGCCTTACGTTTTCGGCGCTCGCAACGGGATCTATATCATTGATCTTCAAAAGACGGTGGATCATGCCCGTAAAGCTTGTGACTTCGCAGTCAAAGTCACTGGCGAAGGTAAGAAAGTTCTTTTCGTTGGAACGAAAAAACAAGCTAAAGAAGTAGTTGAAGAAGAAGCAAAACGCGCTGGAATGTACTTCGTTACCAACCGCTGGCTTGGCGGGATGTTGACGAACTACCAAACGGTTAAAGCTTCGATCGATCGCTTGAAGAAGATTGAAGCCCTCAAAGAATCCGCAGCTTGGAGCGAAACCCCTAAAAAGGAACAGTCTCGCTTGGATCGCGAACTTGATAAACTCAAGAAGTCGCTCGGCGGGATCGAAGAAATGAAGAAGCTCCCAGGCGCTCTCTTCGTAATCGACACCGAAAAAGAACACATCGCAGTGAAAGAAGCGAAAAAATTGGGAATCCCAGTGATCGCTGTGGTCGACACGAACTGCGACCCAAGCAACGTGACGCACGTCATTCCTGGTAACGACGATGCCATTCGCAGCGTTCGCTTGTTCTCACGCTTGATTGCTGATTCTTGCCTCGAAGGCACGAAGTCCTACCAAGAAAAACTCCGCGCAGACGATGCTGCAGAGGGTGGAAAAGACGACGCAGCGAACGAGAAGAAAGTGTCTCGTTTCGAAGGGCACGTTGACCTCCAAGGTGTGGACGAGGCCGACCTCGAAGCTCAGACCGAAGAAGAAGTGGTTGAAGAGCCAGCAAAAACCTAATTGTAAACTTGCGAGTGAGGGGCCAGTGCCCCTCACTCGTAGGCTTTTCGGCTTCCGCTCTTGTTCTTTAAGTTTCCTGAAAAAAAGAGGAGTTTCAGATCATGGAAATTTCGCCAATGCTTGTAAAAGAGCTCCGGGAAAAAACCGGCGCCGGCATGATGGATTGCAAAAAAGCTCTCACGGAGTCCTCGGGTGACTTCGAGAAAGCAATCGAGTTTCTTCGCAAGAAGGGGATCGCATCGGCAGCAAAAAAAGCTGGACGTGCGACTAAAGAAGGCGCTGTTAGCGCTTACATCCACGGTGAAGGAAAAGTGGGCGTTCTCGTTGAAATTAACTGCGAGACCGACTTCGTTGCTCGTACCGAGCAATTCCGCCAATTCGTGAAAGATGTTTCGATGCATATCGCTGCAGCTCAGCCTCAGTGGGTACGCTCCGAAGAAGTGCCCGCGGACGTGATCGCAAAAGAAAAAGAGATCGCTGTTGCGCAGATGGCAAGCTCCGGGAAGCCTCAAGCGGTTCTCGAGAAGATTGCTGAAGGCAAAGTGAACAAGTTCTACGAAGATACCTGCCTTCTCAATCAGCCATTCGTGAAGGATCCTTCAAAGACCATTGAGCAATTGTTGAAAGAGA
>CANMSW010000072.1 GCA_947500275.1 Bacteriovoracaceae bacterium
ATGGAGCGATCGATTTCCATGTCCTCACCCACGACCTCCATCTCGACGGGTTTGCCCAACTTCGAAGCAGTGTCCCGCACCACGCGTCTGAGTCGGGTAAAAAGGGGTTTCAAGGAAGTCATCCGCATCCCGAGGGCACATCTTGGAGGTCACGGACCGTACGATCAAAAAGAGTGAGGAGGGAATTCGCGCGAATTTGAGCCCGTGACCCCTCGCTAAACTCCATTAAAATTTGGCTCTTAATCACTACGAGCTCACCCACCAAATCCAAAAGCGACTCGAGTCGCGCAGGATCCATTCGGATACTTTCAGCTGTTTTCGGTCCCGATGCCCCTGATGCTCCCTGCCCTGATTGGACGGATGATCCCCCACTGGGCGCGGAAGAAGACGTGCTTTCAGAATGAGTCTCTTGAGCGACCGAAGCCGGAGGTGCCCCCTCTAACAATTCGATATCAAAGGCTCCCGTGGTTTTGGTGCCGTAGCAAGAGTCCCTTTTTCTAAGCTTCGCGTTAACGCGTGAACTTCCTCTTTCAAGGATCCTGCTGTCCACTCGCCTTCGCGCCTCTCATCGATGGTACGCACTGCCTTCTTAAATTCGTCCCCCGACTTCAAAAGAATCGAGATCACTTCGGGACTCACGAGTTCATTCGCGGAACGTAAGAGGGTTAAGCAGTCTTCGACAGCGTGTCCGAAGGCCGAAACAGTTGTGAACCCAAGAGCAGCGCAGGTTCCTTTTATGGAGTGGGCGATGCGAAAAGCTTGAGCAATAGCCTCACCCCGCACTCCGTGGGAATCCGCATGGTCGGTTGGAAAATCTAAGCTCAGGATAGTCTCTTCCCAGTCAGCAAGACTCTGACTGAGTTCCTGAACGAGCTCCTTCCGAAGCTCTTCGACTAAAGCAGCATCAATACCGACGGAATCTTGGCTTACAGCCTCACTCATGTCGCGCTACCTCTTCCCCATCAACTGAGTATCCGAATCATTCAGACCACATGCTATCTCGACCATTCATCGGCTAATGGGTCCTTAAACCTAAGGCGGTATCGCGATGGTTTTTACCTCAGGTACTAGGTCATATTTTCCGATCCATGAGGGACGGGGAACTCAGGAGGAAGAGGCTTCATGACGGGTCGCTCAAGAAATTCACCAATACCCACAAGCAAAAAGGCGCCCCGGCGCCTCTCCTCGGCGATTGGTTATCGACTCGCTCCACTCTTGATTCTCCCCTGCGTCGCCACCGCTCTTACACTTGTCGGGCTATTCCAAGCTCCCAACCGTGCATGGTCATTAGTTGCTCTACAAAGCACGAGCCTCCTCGTCCTGCTTGCCTACGGTATACCATTCGCTAGAAGGCATTCTCGAGTGCTCCGCGAGCTCAATGCGGATTTAGGTCGAGCCGAGCAGCGGGTCACAAGCCACGCTGAGAAACTCGGAGAAATTAGTCAGAAGCTCTCTTCTGGAGCGACCGAAGCCGCATCCTCGTTGCAAGAAACAGCAGCGAGCATCGAGGAGCTTTCGAGCATGGTGAAGCTCAATGCCGATCATGCGAGGGAAGCCTCTGCCCTTTCCGTAACGAGTCGTAAGGCGGCTGAAGAAGGGGAACGTCGAATGAAGGGCCTCCACACGGCCATGAAGGAAATCTCTGCCTCCTCAAGGCGAATCGAAGATATAATTGACGTCATTGATGATATCGCCTTTCAGACCAACTTACTGGCATTAAACGCGGCTGTCGAAGCCGCACGAGCGGGCGAAAACGGAAAAGGCTTTGCGGTCGTCGCGGAGGCTGTGCGCTCCCTAGCGCAACGAAGCGCCTCTGCGGCTAAGGAGATCTCAACACTCATCCGCTCCTCAACCGCCCAAGTTGGGCGTGGAGTAGACGGGACTGAGCAAAGCGAATCTGCACTGAGAGAGATTCTTGTGTCCGTCAAGAAAGTGTCGGACTTAAACGACGAAATCGCAGGAGCAAGTCGCGAACAAGCGGGTGGCATTGAACAAATCAGTAAAGCGATCAATCAGTTAGACCAAGCGACCCAGTTAAATGCAGCAAGCGCCGAACAAGCCGCAGCGACTGCGGAAGAATTGAATTCGCAATCCCAGGCCCTGGACGGAATTGTAGACAGACTGGGAAGCATCGTTCTTGGGAAAAAGCCGTTGAATCAACCCCTCGAATCCCGTGCGGCCGAACTCATCCCGTCGGGACGAGTTGTTTCGCTTCAGGAGCGCCGAAAGAAACGACAAGCACAAACCACGCATTCAATTCCCTCTTCGCAGAAGGCGCCTAGGGCAGAAAAGAGGAAGCAAAATGAAACAAAGCGAAAACCGAGTCGCGACGAAAAAGTCATCCCCTTTGGCGATGAAGAGTTGTCAGGAAACCTCGGGGCTTCAGAAAAGTTCGGAGACCTCTCCGGTTTCTAATTAACGATTCAAAGGGTCACAGCACACTATTTCCGGGGAGACAAAAAATGAGTCAGCACAGCCAAAGGGACGCACGAATGAACCACGATTTGTCGGAGACGAATACGGCTGTAAAAGCCGGAAAGTACCTCACCTTTGTCCTCGACGGACGTCGCTATGGGGTCCCTATCTCAACCGTCCGCGAGATTAACCGGGTAAGTGAAATCACGCCCGTTCCCAGAACACCCCAATTCGTTGTTGGAGTGATGAATCTCAGAGGAAAAGCCATCCCTGTAGTCGACCTCAGAATGAAACTCGGAGTGAAAGCAGGCCCCTTCACCCGTGAGACCTGCATTATAGTGATTGATACGACCGGCGGTGAGAGTGGAATCATCGTGGACGCGGTCCATGAGGTCGTTGACTTCAGCGCAGCTCAGCTCGAACTGCCCCCTAAGCTTCATAACCCGGGTGAAACAGGATTTGTGAGCGGAGTCGGAAAGCTTGAAAACCGAATCGTCATCCTGATCGACATTCTTTTGGCGCTCTCCCCCGAACACTTCGCAAGAACTTCAACTGCACCCCCATCGGAAAACGCGGCCTAACAGGAGATGATCTTACAAGATCAGCGAAGAAAACCGACGTTTCATACCTCGGGACTCTTGTAGATCAGGTGATTTAAGTTACTCTATACATATCTATTGATAAGGATGGTTGAAAATGTTCCCTCCAGACACACGAGTTCTCGTAGTAGACGACATGAAAGTGATGCGGACTCTAGTAAAAGGCCAATTACGAAATCTTCAGCTCACAAATATTGTCGAAGCTGAAAATGGCGACGAAGCATTCAAAACGCTTAAATCCCAGGCAGATGCAAATACTCCCATCGGCTTGATCTTGAGCGACTGGAACATGCCTGTTCAGACGGGAATCGACTTCCTTAAGAAAGTTCGGAACGATCCAAAATTCAAGGGCCTCCCCTTCATTCTCATCACTGCAGAAGGCGAAGTCGACCAAGTCAAACAGGCCCTCGACCTTGGGGTCAGTTCTTTCATTCGTAAACCTTTTGCTCCCGCGACCTTCCAAGAAAAACTTGAGCAGGTCTGGAAAAAGCAAAGCGTATAAGTGAGACTAAGGACCTATGACGTTCCAAGTCCAAGCACAACCTGGTTACCTCATGGTTCAATCGGATGTGGCTTGGTTGGACGATAAAATCGTTCACGAGATTGAAGCCGAACTCAAGCAGCGCACAGAGAAAGTTCCTTTGATTATCTTCGACTTTCAAACAGTTGGGGAGATGCACCCACAGGCTATGCGGAGTCTCGCCCGCATAACCAATGAGTATTCAGCAACTGAAACGAAGACTGCGTTTCTTGTGAACGAGAAGCTCTTCAACTTCATTAGCTCCAACGGGATGGACCGAATCCTAAGGTGCGTTGGAGACTTGAAAGAGTTTTTGCCGAAACAGAGCTCACCTCGGGACGAAAAATCAAGAACGTTGGAATTTCTAAATATTACTCTGGATGCCGCTGTCCATACGTTCAAAGTCGCAACTAAAACAATCATCAACGCGAATAAGACGTTTGTAAAAACGACGAGTAACTGTCCTGCTCACGATCTAGCGGCGACCGTCTCCATTCATAGTCCTGAATATAACGGAACCCTAATTCTGGCTTTCCCATCAAAAACTTATCTCCCCGTTCTCAATCGACTAACGGGTGGAAGTTTCGACGAGCTCACGCCTGAAATACGGGACGGTGTGGCCGAACTCCTCAACATCGTGCTCGGACAGGCTAAGACACAACTCAACCAGCGCGGATTTCAGATTCAACAAAGCCTCCCAACAATTATCGATGGCGGCAAAGTCAACCCAGCGCTAACCCCTGGATTTCGTTCGATTATCATACCCTTCAATTGCGATGTGGGCGACTTCTTCATCGAACTCACGAACAAAACCGCTACACCCAGTTAAGAGCAGCGCTCAAAACCTAAAGATTTCGCGCAGAAACTCCGATCCGTCCCAACGGGAGAACACGGAGAATGTCGGCCGAATTCGAAAACTCGATGAAATCAGCCTTCCTTGAGGAAGCTGCCCAGCTCCTCACGGATGCAGAGCAGTGCTTTCTCGTGCTCGAAAAAGATCCAAACGATCGCTCGAACCTCGAGAGGCTTTTCCGTTTGGCTCATAACCTCAAGGGAAGCTCCCGGGCCGTAGGATTCGAAATCCTCAGCCACTTCACACACGAACTTGAAAACCTTCTTCTGCCCGTTAAAAAAGGGGAACTCGCAGCAACATCGAGGCTGATCGATCTCCTACTTCGATGCAACGACCACCTCATCGCGTATGTCGAGGCGCTTCGCGAGAATCCTGACTCAGTCGTCGATTCATCTGAGCTTCTGAACGAGATGACTCGCTTCAGAAATGATCCCCAAAGCGATACCCCGCCACTGGAGCCTCAAGCTGAATCTATTGAGGTAACTCCAGAGGACGCTCCCGTCCCCGTAGAGCTTGCTGCACAAGAATTTGAAACTGAGTCTCCAAAGGAAGCATCGAAGCCAAGCCCGGAAATCAAACCGGAAAATCCGCCGCGATTGCCTCGTCCTCAAGAGCCAACGATCAGCGTCAAAGCACAGGACCAAGACCCCCTTCACGCCGATGATACAACCGTAGTTGCAAAAAAAGCCGAGGAAAGCATTCGGGTCAGCCTCGATCGAGTAGAACACTTAGTGAACCTGGTTGGCGAGATGGTTATTCTTCAATCAGTACTTCGCGAGAACTCAATCCAAATTCAATCGTCACTCATCAGAAATACCATTCATCAACTCGGTAAAGTCACCCAGTCGGTGCAGGACCTCTCGATGAGCCTGCGGATGATTCCTTTGCGGCAAAGCTTTCAAAAAATGCAACGCATCGTCCGTGATGTATCGAAGCAACTCAACAAACAGGTCGAGCTCAGCGTCGCCGGAGAAGAAACGGAAGTCGATAAGACTGTGCTCGAATTCCTAGGTGATCCCTTGGTTCACTTGGTAAGAAACGCAGTCGACCATGGAATCGAATCACCCGAACAGCGTCGCGCCAACGGCAAATCTGAAATCGGAAGAATTGAAATTAAAGCCCATCATCGGTCAGGAAACTTAATAATCGAAGTCATCGACGATGGGGGCGGAATTGATGCTGATCGCCTCCGGAAAAAAGCCGTCGAAAAAGGAATCCTAAAAGCAGGCCAATCCGTTTCAGACGACGAAGCCCGAAACCTCATCTTTCATCCTGGGTTCTCCACCAAAGACCAAGTCACCGATGTATCAGGTCGGGGTGTGGGCATGGACGTTGTCAAAACTCAGATCGAACGTCTCCAAGGCGAAATCGGCATCCACACTCAAATAGGCCGAGGCACTCGTTTCACCTTACGTTTGCCCCTCACCCTGGCCATCCTTGAAGGCATGGTCATGCGTTGCGGCCCCGAACGCTTCGTCGTCCCTCTCGCGCATGTTCACGAAACCGTCCGCGTGAATGCCAACGACGTGCATTTTGCTACCGGCTTGGGCGAAGTGCTCTTGATTCGTGGAGAGTCCATTCCGCTCTATCACCTCCGCGATCTGATGAAGATTATGCCAGGAGCGATTCCTGCCAAAGGTACAGCACTCGGAGCGGCCCAGGCTACACTCGCCGCACGCAGCTCGGAACCGAGTGCCGTGATCGTCCGCCTGCTTGACCAACCCTTTGCAATCCACGTCGACGAGATTTTGGGACAAAACCAAGTAGTCGTGAAGAAACTTGGGCCCGAGCTCGCGCACCTCAAGACTTTTAGTGGAGGCACCATCCTCGGAGATGGACGCCCCTCACTCATCCTCGAACTCATCGAACTGGTGCGAGCCAATGGCAAAGCCACGCGCACTAAGAAATTAGAAAACTCGGAAAGGAAGGCAGCTTAAAAGGCTGCCACGGAGGGAATCAAACCATGAGCACAACTCCTCGCGAAACCGGATCGTCCCAAGCGCAAGAATCCGTTGCGCACGCGATCAGTCAGGTCCATTTGACCGGCGGCGGAAACCGATACATCAGCTTCTCACTCGGATCCGAGGAATATGCGATTCCACTTTTAGATGTCCGAGAAGTGATCGCCGTACCAGAAACTACGCCCGTCCCTTTCACGCCTCCCCACTTCATGGGCATCATGAACCTCCGCGGTCAGGTGATCTCAGTCATCGACTTACGAACAAAACTCGGCATCAAGCCAGTCGCCGGCCCAGAAACCGCCGTCATCATCTGCGATATCGGGGCTGCGTGTCTCGGTGTCTTGGTTGACTCGATCAATTCGGTCGTTAGTCCCGACGAGGGACAGCTTTCGGCGAAGCCCGAGATCGAGTCGCAGAAAAGCACCGATTACATCAGCGCGGTCTACCGAAAGACCGATCGGCTTGTCCTGATTATCGACCTCAAAAAGGCTCTGAACGGCGAGGATCGGAAAGCCATTTCAACTGCTGCGACCACAAAAAAAGCCGCATAATTATCCTAATTAAACGAATCGATAGCGAAGGAGAAAACTATGTTCTCAAAATTAAGCCTCAAGTGGAAAATTCACGGATCTTTTCTAGTGGTCAACCTCTGCCTGCTGATCAACGGCGCGATTGGTGTCTGGACGATTCGGGAAATCGGCGGAGACGGCGAGCATATTGCCGACGTGAACCTGGCGAATACCGAACGCTTGGCCGTAATGCATACGTCCGTCGGCGAAATACAGTCCCTTCTCCTTGAATCGGGTTTAGGCACCCCGTCCAAGGAAGGCAAACGCCAACTTGAGACCGAGCTTGCACGCTTAACCGAGCAGTACCAAAAGGCCGATCAGGCGTACGCAGATATCCCCTTTGTCGAAGGCGAAAAAGGAATCTACGACGAAGCCGACGCAGCCTGGAAGAAACACCAAGCCTCTTTACGGAAATTCGGCGAGTACTATTCGTCCGCAGTATCGAATCCCAGCGAACAAGAGCGCCTTCAGCGCTTTCTTGGCGATGATTACCTAGTCACTGCGAAGACTCAGCTTGAGAAACTGAGCACTCTCACCGAGTTCCAAGGGCAGCAGGGCGAAACCTGGAATGGCAAACTCAAGAAGACCCTTTCAATGTCGATGATCTGGACGATCGCAGGCTTTGTTGCGAACTTCATCATCGCAGCACTCCTGGGACAAGTGATTTCAAGCCGCCTCACTGCGCAAATTAACGAAATTGCCGAGAAGCTAGCATCAGGCGCAAATGAAGTGGCATCCGCTTCTAAGCAAATCTCGGAGTCCTCAGCGGAACTCTCGTCAAGCTCGACGCAACAAGCGTCTTCGTTGCAAGAAACCGTCTCCTCCATTGACCAAGTCAGCGCGATGGTTGCCCGAAACGCTGAGAACGCGAAACGCTCCCAGGAAGTTGCCCACACGAGTCGCGAAACCGCAATGCTCGGAAAGCAGTCGGTCGAGTCAGTGATTCAAGCGATCGAAGACATTAACGTGAGCAACCAGGATATCATTCGTCAGATTGAAGCAAGTCACCAAGAACTTGCAGGCATCGTGAAAGTGATTTCCGAGATCGGTAATAAAACCAAAGTCATCAACGACATCGTGTTCCAAACCAAACTTCTCTCGTTCAACGCCTCGGTCGAAGCGGCCCGTGCCGGTGAGCACGGCAAAGGCTTTGCCGTCGTCGCAGAAGAAGTCGGAAACCTTGCTCAAATGAGTGGTAACGCTGCAAAAGAGATTTCCCAGATGTTGGAAACCTCGGTCCAGACGGTTGAGAAGATCGTGCAAGACACGAAAACACGGGTAGAACGCTTGGTGGGGGCCGGACGCTCGCGTGTGGAGACAGGGACTGTGACCGCCCGGAATTGCGGCACTGTTCTTGAGAACATCGTCAAGAACGTGAACGAAATGACGGAGATGGTCAGCGAAATTGCTTCCGCGAGCCAAGAGCAGTCGCAAGGGGTGCAGGCCATCACGAAAACCATGGGACACTTGGACGAAGTGACCCAGCAAAACGCCTCGATTTCCGAGGAGTCCGCAAGCGCTGCCGAACAACTTTCCGCACAGGCTGAAACGGTTCGGACCATGGTTCACGCCCTGATGGAAACCGTGCATGGAGAAGGCGGCCATCCGGTCGCGAGACCATCGCCTACCCAAATGGCGTCCTTTGCTGAACCTCTGAGTGGAGGCGCCAAAGTGATTCCATTCAAAAGTCCCGCACAGAAGGAAGTTTCAAGAGAGCCACGACTAACCTCAGCGCCGATGAAAAAAGTGGTTGGCCTCTCAGACGTTCCGAGCGCTGACGACGAACGGTTTGAAGATATCTAATCGGAGACTGCATTCAAAACCATTCGACGAAGGAAAAGAACACCATGGGTGCATCCAGTATAAAGAAGAATGAGGCGGCAGGAGCGCGGTCGTTAGACTCGACCTCGCCCGCCTCGATCAGCTCCCTTCAGGATCTAGCATCGCTCGTGAATCGAATCAGCGGCGTCCAACTGGGCGATCGACAGAAGTTCATGATCGAAATGCGGATCCAACGAAGGATGCTCCAACTCGGGCTCAAATCCGAAATGGACTACCTGAAGCACTTCCATGCAAATCGAGAGAGTGAAACTCAGGCCCTGATCTCGCTCCTCACAACTCATCATACTTTCTTCTTCCGAGAATCAAGTCACTTCGAATTTCTTGAAATGCAGGGCTTGAAGAAAATTGTGAAAGTCGCACGGGAACGGGGCGATCGTAAAATTCGAATCTGGTCTGCCGCATGTAGCCGTGGCCATGAAGCCTGGACTTTGGCGATGGTGATCAACCGATGGCTGAAGCAGAATGCTCGCGACATGGACTTCGAAGTGATCGGAACAGATATTGATGAAGAATCCGTGCAGTTCGCCTCAAATGGCGTTTATGCGTGGAAAGAAATTCGTGAAATCCCCCTCGATTATCTTGAAGGAAACTGGGCGCGTGGAACGGGTGAAATTACAGAATATGTTAAAGTGCGCGACACACTCAGGAAGAAAGTCCGATTTGAAAAAAGAAATCTTCTCGAACTCGGCACACCCAAATCAGGGGAGCCGCGTTTCGATTTGATTTTCTGTCGAAACGTCTTCATCTATTTCACGGGTGAACAAATCCACTCCGTTTGCGAAAACTTACTCAAACGCACGGACCCGAATGGCTATCTTTTTGTGGGACTCTCTGAATCTCTCATGGGACAAAAACTTCCCATTGAGAAAGCAGGTCCCTCCATTTACCAAACGATACCTC